>DFFV01000008.1 GCA_002371625.1 Ruminococcus sp. UBA3767 | reverse complement strand
GACCCGCCAGCCTTTTTTACGAGAATGAAGGCAGAGAATGGCTTTGCCATTCTCTTAAGTAACCGTGGTAACGGTTACTTTGGGACACGAAAAACCTGTCTTGTCTTTGGCAGGTCTTTAAAGTTTGATAAGACCTTTAAATTCTGATTTATACTATTAACAACACGATAAAACTTGGACTTATTTATTCTTTTCTGCTGCATATTTAAGTTCAAATTCTGTTTTCATCGTATTATATTCACGGCAATACTCAAACCAGTCGGGGCAGTTGTGCATATAAAACGGCGTACACTGCGGCAGGAACGGGCACTGCCTGCATTTTTCATCCGGCTGCGCAAGTGCTTTCAGCTTTTCGAGTTTTTCACTGCTTGTGACACCGTCAAAAACGTTGCCCCATGTGCTGTGTTCGCCCGGCATGTGTTCGCAGCTGAACAGCTTACCCTCGGGATCTATCACGATGCTTTCATCAAGGTTATCAGCCATGCAGAAATTCAGCTTGAACTTTTTGGCATAACCCAGGTGCAGCAGCTTTTTATCCTTATTGCGCTCATAGAACTCAAACTGCTTTTTGTAAACATCCACACATTCGCTTGTGTGCTGCTGCTGAAAGAGCATATAGAAGTATATATGCACATTATCATATTTTGCAAAGCGCTGTTCAAGCTCGTCAATGAACTGCTGCATAGTTTCAAGGTTCACCTTGTCATAATTCACCCTGAGCGAGACCCTTATCCCCTGCTGTGCAAGCTCATCTATCGCCTGCAGCACCTTTTCGTAATTATGAGCCTTCGGATCAAGGTACTGCTTGCGGCGTGTGTATTCCTTTTCGATGCCGTCCATAGATACCTGAGCGCTTATGAGGTTCCACACTTTTTTTGCATGAGCGACAAGCTCCCTGTCAAAAATGCTCGCATTGGTGATTATCTTTGATCTGAAAGCCACACCATGCTTTGCAAGTCCCTCGCAGATACGGGTTATCTTATCCCTGCCAAGCAGCGGCTCACCGCCGAACCAGCTGAGCGTGATCTCCTCATCACAGCAAGTGCTGCAAATATACTCTACCACTTTATCGGCGATCTCGTCGGTCATGTGGCTGACCTTGTAGCCCTGCTCATAGCAATAGGTGCATCGTGCGTTGCAGCCTGTTGTCGGCAGGATAGTAAAGGTCGCAAGTCCGTTTTTCTTTTTCTGCATAAGCCTGAGCACAACTGCGGTATCAAGGTAATTATCCGCCTCGCAAAGCTCCTGCTCTACGATGAATCTTTTCTTTGCAAGCTCGGTAAGTTCGTTTTCGCAAAGGAAATCATAGTCACAGCTTTGCTGCCCCAGCTTTTGCAGTGCACGGAACTGTTTTTCGCTCAGCTTTACAATTTCCTGCGTAAAAGTATTCTTAGCCATAAAGCTGCCGTTATGCTCGGTAAGAAAGCAGTAAAGCGATGTCCTGAAGCTGTCGTTTTTATCAAGCTCCGAGGGACAGATTATCGCACTAACCTGAGAACTGCCTTTGTTGATTATCTCCATTCATTCCACCCTATCCTGTATTATTGAATTCTCTCGTTATCCCTGCTGTATTTTGCAAGCACCTCGTTGATAGTCCTGGGCATTATGTTTATATCAAGGTGTTCGTTCTTCTGCCCGTCTGTACAGAAAATGCACAGTTTTTTTCACACCAGTGAATCAGGGCCGAAGCTCTCGGGAAGCAGCTGAGCAAGCGTCATTTCCTTGCGCATACCATTGCCGTCGTCAAGTATCACAAGCAGCTCCTGCGGCTCACAGAACTCTCTGAGCACCTGCCTGCAAATACCGCAGGGAGCACAGAAAGAACTTGCTTTAAAGTCTTTTCCGCCAACGACAGCAACTGCAGCTATCCTTTTCTCACCGCAGGAAACAGCACACGAGACCGCACTTCTCTCGGCACATATCCCCGCAGGATAGGAAGCATTTTCAACATTTGCTCCCGTGTATATTTTTCCGCTCTGTGCAAGCACCGCTGCCCCGACGTTAAAATGCGAATAGGGTGCGTATGAGTTTTTCATGCTCTCAAACGCCGCTTCTACCAGCCTTTCACGCTCGGCAGCCGTAATATCCGTTTTCATATCATTCATCTCCATTACATTCGGATTTTACAAAATTGTTTTGCTCAGCGTCTTAGGTACGCCGATGATACGGGGAATTCAAAGTAGGTGTCGGGGTAGGGCTCGTTTTTGAGCATAAAGTGCCACCACTCGCAGTTTATCGGCTCAAAGCCGCCCCTTATCATCGAGCTTTGCAGAAGCATCCTGTTTTTGTACTGCTCCTCGGTAATGGTTTTGTTATCTGGGTGCGAAAGCTCGCTGAACAGGTCAAACGGACTTCCCATATCCACCTCTTTGCCCGTTTTCATATCAAGCAGGGTAAGGTCTATCGCACTTCCTCTGCTGTGGCTGGACTTGCTTGCAATATAGCCCTTTCTGAAAAGCTCCTGCTTTTCCTGCTCGGGATAGAAATACTGCTTCATTCTTATGTCCTGGTCTTCAATGCCCCACAGCACGAACTGTTTAACAGCGCACGCCGGACGGTAGGCATCAAAAACTTTAAGGCGGTAGCCCTTGACAAACAGCTCGTTGCTCACGCCTTTCAGCGCTCTTGCTGCTTCGACCGTCGCAATTGCGCAAGGCTCCTCGTAGCCGTCTATCCGCTCACCGATAAAATTATAGGTCGAATAATAGCGTATCTCCTGCACTATCGCAGGAACGTAGTCTGCAAGGACCACAAAACCCGATGGATCCAAAGCAGGATCGCTGCTGCATGCTCTCATAGCCGACTCCCTTATGATATATCTTTATTTTGTATTGTCTGAAACGTATACGATGTGATCCGGCGAAACAGCACCTGCGCCGCCGAACGCTGCCAGCTTAGTTGCCTTGCAGCTCTTAATAAACGACTTTTGTCCGCTTGAAAGCTCAGGCTTTGCGGACTTGCCGTTGATAAGCATCAAGGGTGAATAATACTTTGCTGCAAAAACTCCGCCTGCCAGTGCATCGGGATAATCCGTGCCTGTTGCGATGCAGACTGTGCCTTGCTTGAATACACTTTTGAATGTATTGTTCACAGCCGTGCAGGTAGCGTACCTGTCAGTTCCCGAAACTCTTGTTGCCTTTGAAAGGCCGAGTGTCTTTGCGGCATTATTCATCATCTGCTTGTCGATAACACCCTCGCCGCCGATAACATAAGCATTCTTTACGCAGCCCTTTTTCTTCAGCTTTTCAAGATATGCCTTTGTATCAGCGTCCATCTCACCGCTTTTATTCAGGTATATTACCGGTGCACCTTTCAGCGCTGCAACAGGGCTTACAGAAAGCGCATCTGCGTAGCCGAAGCCGTACACAAAGAACACTTCCGAAGGTGCTGTATTGAGCTTTTCAGCGATAGCAACCGCCGTTGAAAAGCGTGTCTTTCCCGATATGCGAACTATCTTATTCTCTGCTATGCCTGCTTTTTTGAGTTGGTCTGTTATTTCCTTCCCGATAACGCCCTCGCCGCCGAGAAGCACAACATTTGTTGCGCCAAGCCTTCTTATCTCGTCAAGAGTTGCAGGCTCGAGCGATCTTGAATCGGTAAGCAGTATAGGTGCTTTATACTTTTTCGCAAGCGGCACTCCCGCAAGCGCATCGGCATAATTCAGCCCGTAGGCAAGCACGACCGTCGAAGCTGTACTGTAAGTATTCTTTGAGATCTGCACTGCGGTAGAGTATCTTCCCTCGCCTGCAAGACGTGTGGTCTTTATCACGGGGGTGAAAGCAAATTTATTATCCTTTGCAAACTTTTCAGCCGCACTTCCCTGCACCGAGCAGATCCTGAAAGCACTGTCCTTCGGACGAGATGGACCTGATCCGAACGCAGATGCACTGATGGTTTTGACACTTGACGGAACAAACACGGTCCTGAGCACCTTGCTCAATGCAAATGCATTGTCGCCTATCGACACAACCGTGTCGGGTATCACGACATCCTCAAGCTCCAAGCAGCTTCTGAAAGCACCTTCGCCGATATTTTTGACTCCACGAGAGATATATACATTCTTCAGATGCAGGCAAATAGCAAAAGAGTTTTTGCCGATAGTCTTAACGGTTGACGGAACGGTGAGGTTCCTGATGCCTGAGCTGTCAAGAATATACTGACCTAATGTTGTTACGCCCTCGGGGATATATAACGATGTAAGTGCAGGGCAATCTGCAAAGCAGTAATCAGCTATCGACCTGATATTATTATGCAGGGTAACATTTTTAAGAGCATTGCAGCCAAAAAACAGACTCTCGGGCAGCTGCGTCACTTTCGCAGGTACCTTGAATGATTCAAGCGAAGCACAATAATAAAAAGCACTTCTCCCTATACTCGTCACGCTGTCGGGAACAGTTATGGTTTTCAGTTTGGTGCTGTAGTAGAACGCATTATCATATATTATTTTAACGCCGGAGGGGATAGTCAGGCTCGTCATAGCGCTATTGTAAGAAACAGAATAGCTTCCTATTTCAGTTACCGTTGCCGGTATATTCAACGCTGCCTTTGCATTAGGCACTATGAGCAGCATGGTCTTATCCTTATCGTAAACCACCCCGTCAACAGCAGAATAATACTTGTTGTTCTTATCGACTGTTATGCTTTTAAGGTTATTGCATCCGGAAAATGCCAGCGAAGACACAAATCCGGCACTTTTGGGAATATTGATCGCTGTTAATCCATTACAGCCTGAAAAAGCCTGATTGCTGACAGAAAATACTCCCTCGGGTATCGTTATGCTTTTTATCTTATCGCAGCCATGAAACGCATATTCACCTATATTTCTGATGCTTGAGGGGATAGTGACCGAGGTTTTGCCCTGCGGACAAAGAAAAAGCGTTGCTTTATCCTTGGTATAAACTACTCCGTCCCCGTTAATGCCGGTGAAGTATTTGTTATCTCCGTTCACCTTTATCATCTCAAGGCCCGAACATCCATCAAATGCGGACGTTGAGATAATAGTTACATTTTTATGTATATATATCGACTTTAACGCTTTGCAGTTTCTGAAAGTGTCATATTCTATCATTGAAACAGTCGGGGGGATACCCACCGAAGAAAGCTCAGTGCAGTCGGAAAAAGCTCCGGGTCCGATAGTTTTCATAGCAGCGTGAAGTGACAGCTTCTGTATCTTTTCACATTTTGCGAATGCGAATCTGCCTATATTCATAACACTTGTGGGGATCGTAACGCCGGTCAGTTTGCTGCATCCGTAAAAAGCACAGTCTCCGATCTTTACAACGCCTTTTTCTATAACGACCGAGGTGATGTCCTGCCTGTTATAAAACGGCGAGTGGCCATTTGTAAATGTGGCGTAATTGTACATATTGCCGCTTCCGCTGATGGTCAGCACTCCGTTTTTGAGCGACCATGTGATCTTATCGCCGCACTTGCCTGATGTCGCTGTATCGGCAGCGGAAACGCTTACGCCGCTTATCTGAGTAAAAACGTCCTTCGGAAGTGCTGCTGCGCTGCCAAAAGCAAGGCATAACGCAAGAGCCGCTGACAGTATTTTCTTCTTCATGGTTATATTCCCTCTTTCTGCGAAACAACGTGGTTTTCCCGTAAACATTATACACCATTTCACCGCCAAGGTCAACAGGGAAACTTCAAAATAATAACGCTGCGGCATTGAAAAGCCCGTCACAATGTGGTATATTTGTAATACAAGCATTAAACGACACCTGTGGGGTGATTATAAAATGAGCGACAAATACGATGATATGAAGCACCTTTCACGCCCTGTGCACAGCGAATTCCCGCCGATGCCGATGCAGGACAGGGCAGCACAGTTTTCGCCGTTTGAGGCGCTTGTCGGCTATGATTCGGCTGTTGAGGAAGCCGAGCGCCTGACAGAAAAGCGCCCCGAGCTGACAGAGGACGAAAAGGCGGAGCTTGATGAGAGATTTGCTCAGCTGATGGAAATGCTGCCGCAAAAGCCGCTTGTAACAGCAACGCACTTTATTGAGGACAGCCTTAAAGCAGGCGGACGCTTTGAGATAAAGGCAGGCGCAGTCAGGACTTTTGACAGTGCTGTAAGGGCGCTTGTATTTGCAGACGGTGAAAGGATACTGCTGAGCGACATTTACACGCTTGATATTGACAAGACATAAAAAACAGAGCCGGACATTCATCTGTCAGGCTCTGTTTTGTTTTTCAAGCGATAACGATCGCAGCGGACAAAAAAATGCCGTGCACTATGCACGACATAAATTGATTTGGGAAAAGTTATGTAATTGTGTTTTGTAGAAGGGGTTGAATATAGTTTAATGTGTTCAAGTGCTCTCAGCGTTTCGCCTCCTTTTTAGTTGTTTGATGATATAGTATTATATAAGGGGTACTTGTGATCGTTTATCAGATAGTGCGGCCAAGTGCTGTTTTGGTAACTATTGCAGCATAAGCTGCGCCGAAAACTAAAACCGCAAGTTTCATTAATGTCGTTCTCCTTTCTTTTGCTCTCACTGCTTATTTCTTTTCTCTGACTGTATGATAACACAGCCGCAAAAGAAATGCAATATACAGTTTTGCACCTGTTTGTAGTTTATGCTACACATTTCGCTGCAAGTGTAGTTTATTATACACTTTCGGGGAAAATTGTAGTAATACCCGTAAAACAAGCAGTAAAAAGCACCTGCTCCGCTTTTGGAACAGGTGCTGTGTGATATTTCTTATTTCAGTTCAAGTCCGTCCTTGAATGCATCGCCTACTCTGCCGCCTACTTTATAATAGCCGTGAGTGTAAGGATCAAATGCGATTGCCTCAAGTGCGTCAATGTCCACCTTGCCGTCTTTCATAACAGCTTCCTCAACAGATGTCCTGAGCACCTTGCCGATAACGCCAAGTCCCGTTTCATCGCTCTGATACTCAACAAACTCACACTCGATAGCTATCGGGAGCTCATTTATTATAGGCGCATCAACAAGCCCGGACTTTTCAAATGTCATTGAGCTTTTTGCGAATTTATCCGCATCCTTTCCGCCGCTCACAACTCCGAACCAGTCAGCTTGAGTAACGTGCTTTGCATCGGCTATGTGCACCACAAAGCCCTTTCTTGCCTTGATGTTCTTTACAGTCTGATGAGTTTCGGTGAGATTGAGAGCTACCATGTCACGCTCAAGCATAGTTCCCCATGCGGCGTTCATAACATCTACCGTTCCGTCCTCGTTAAAGGTCGAGATAAGCAGAACAGGCATCGGGAAAATTGCCTCGGTCGTGGTGATCTGTTTTTTCATATCGATTCCTCCTGTTATATAATAATGAATATACTAAGCATCGCTTATTGTTCCTGCTCCTCACCGTCATCGGGCGACCACGAGGGCTGAAGCTCGTCTATCTGAAGATAGCCGTCTGTCTTGGCTACCACCTGATACTTATCCTCATACACTATCTCTCCGGGAGTGTTGGTGTAAACAAGATAATATGGGTGGTCATATTTTTCAAGCAGCCAAAGAGCCGGGCGTATCATCTTCATCATCTCTTCGGAGTTTTCCGTTTTGAACCAGCACACCACAGGCTCACGCCTTTTACACTGCGGCGGCCACGGCAGATTTTCAGCGAACCAGCTGTCTATCTCACGGTAAAGGTCCTCGTCCTCCTGCTCCATAACATCCTGCTGTATCAGCTGCCAGCACATACTGAACACGCCCTTTGCGTACATTGTATTTTTTGCAAGAGCCTTTCCCTGTATCCTGACATATTTATAACGGTCAATAAACATACGACTACCCTCCTTTTCAATAACACACTATGCATAACAACGATCATTTTGTACTATAATTATTATAGCACATTTTCTGATAAATGTAAAGGAAAGATCCCGTTTTCTGATACGAAAACGCTGTTTTTTCACCACAATGCATATCAGCGCTGTAGTATATACTACAAAAGGCAACAGGAATGTAGTTTTTACTACAATCAAGCGCTAAATCGTCTATTGAAATTGCCGTTTCATCGTGCTATTATGTAATCACAGAAAGGGATAGAACAAACCAAAAACAAACAACACATAAGTGAGAAGGAGAAATCAATATGAAAAACTCAAAAATAAACACACACAACAAAACAGCAAAGGTAAGAAAGCACAACAAGAAGGTCATCGCATCTATCTTCGCAGTAGTTTCCGCAGCAGCAGTGATAACAAGCATCGCAGTATTCACCGCATCTGCTTCCACTATAAAGGATGCGCCAAAGGCTGCCGCAGTTACCACAGCAGCTTCTGCTGTGCCGACTACAGTAAAGACTGAAGAAATGGGTGCCGGAAAGGAAGTTACCAGGGCAGCGGTAACAAGCGAGGTCAAGACCGAAACAAAGCAGGCTGAAACCGTCAGCAAGTATGTCAAGCACCCCGGCGAATCGGGTTACTGCTACGATGCGAACCAGAACGGCACGGATACCTCAGCTGTAAAGTCTGCCAATATAGTTAAGCACCCCGGCGAATCGGGTTACTGCTACGATGCGAACCAGAACGGCACGGATACCGCCGTTGTAAAGTCTGCCAATATAGTTAAGCATCCGGGCGAGTCGGGCTACTGCTACGATGCGAACCAGAACGGCACGGATACCTCAGCTGTAAAGTCTGCCAATATAGTTAAGCACCCAGGTGAGTCGGGCTACTGCTACGACGTGAACCAGAACCCTGCTGCCGAATTCAAGTCCGGAAGATATGTTTCCGCTGACGGTACAAGAGCTGAGCTGGTAATCGCAAAGCCTGATGACATAGTGTGCTACTGCACTATCCGTTACGGCAACACCTACAACAACGACACCGTTTACGGCTTCATGGGCACTGTAAAAGGCAGTGAGATCGAATACACAAGAGGTTCAAAGAACGATATGACTTACGATAACAACGGCAATGTCGCCAAGGCTATCGAGATCGACAGGAACCACGAAGGCACTATCAAGATCACCGAGACAGGAACTCTGCACTGGATCGACAGCGACGGAACAAGCGTTAACTTCATTCCTGCACAGGCATAATAATAAAGACCATAATATACCCTCACATATATGCGGACTGCTTAATGGCAGTCCGTTTTGTTTTCGGGTGTATACACGGGTGATGTTTGCTGATTTTCATTGACGATAAGCCCGATCTGTGTTATAATATTCTTGATAATATTCAACATTTATAAAACGAGCTGTGCATATTACAGCTTTTGGTATAACACCGACGGTAACGGAGGGATATCGGTATGGGCGGATCATTTGACTTACAGCAATATATGACCGAGGGCGTTGAGCGTGTGGTAAAGGACGCTGTTAAGGCTACGCTTAAAAACCCACGGGAAAGTGCGTTTATGCTAAGGTTTGCAGCCGCAAGCAAAGCCGCCTCAAAAAAGCGCAGAAAAGCTGAGGACAGCGGCGAACACATACCGCCTTTCCTTATCGCAAGCATAACCAGCAAATGCAACCTGCACTGTGCGGGCTGCTATTCAAGATGCAACCACGCAACTACCGATGAAGAACCTGTAAGGCAGCTCACGGGAGAGGACTGGGGGAAGATTTTCGACGAGGCTGACGAGCTTGGCATCAGCTTTATACTGCTCGCAGGCGGTGAGCCGATGCTGAGAAGAAGCATAATACAAGCCGCAGGCAAAAAGCAGAACATTCTCTTCCCTATCTTCACCAACGGAACTTTCATCGACGAGCAGTATTTTAAGCTGCTTGACAAGTGCCGTAATCTCGTGCCGATAATGAGCATTGAGGGCAACAGGGAAACTACCGATAACAGGCGTGGCGAAGGCATTTACGACAAGCTCATCGCAAATATGGACGAATTCAAAAAGCGTGGACTTATTTTCGGAGCTTCTGTAACAGTCACCACGCAGAACTATAAAGAGGTCACCTCGGCGGAATTCCTCGGCAGCCTGAGCGAGCGTGGCTGCAAAGCGATCATTTTTGTGGAATATGTTCCCGTAACGGAGGAAAGCAAGGAGCTTGCCCCGACAGATGCAGAGCGTGAATATCTCTCGGGCGAGATACAAAGGCTTCGTGAGCAGGCACCCGAAATGGTTTACATATCATTCCCCGGTGACGAAAAAAACTCGGGCGGCTGCGTTGCCGCAGGCAGAGGCTTTTTCCACATAAACTCTCACGGCGGCGCAGAGCCTTGCCCGTTCTCGCCGTATTCGGACGTGAACATCAAGGATACCTCGCTGCGTGAAGCGCTGCATTCACCGCTGTTTACAGCTTTAAGAAGCGGAGATATACTGCGTGACGACCACGAGGGCGGCTGTGTACTTTACGAAAAAAGAGAGCTTGTCGAGGCACTTATCAACAAGTAAAGCAAGTGATAATGTGCAGGCAGAGCATAAAGCAAGGCAGGGTAGGTCCCCTGCCTTTTTCATCGTAAAATCGGCATAAATAAAGCGATGTTTCTATTTTCAGACAGATTATTCTGCGATTGGTAGAAATGTTCACACATCTGTGATAAAATAATATTTTGTGACATCAGATAGTGATGTGAAGTTCACCTCTTATGAGAGTTTAGGAAGTGTTATATGAAGAGAGAACGTTTTGGTTCAAGAATAGGATTTTTGCTCGTAAGTGCGGGCTGTGCTATCGGCATAGGCAACGTCTGGCGATTCCCATACATCGTCGGTCAGAACGGCGGAGGGCTGTTCGTTCTGCTTTACCTGGTGTTCCTGCTGATACTCGGTGTACCGGCGCTTACTATGGAATACGCAGTCGGAAGAGCAAGCCGCAAAAGTGCTGTTCAGGCATTCCACACGCTTGAGGGAGAACACGGAAAATGGCATATCCACGGCTGGGTGTGCATAATCGGCTGTTACCTGCTGATGATGTATTACACTACCGTTTCAGGCTGTATGTCGGACTACTTTGTAAAATTCGCCGTGGGTGAATTCAAACCGTCAATGTCAAACGAGGAGATAAAAGGCGTGTTCAGCTCAATGCTCGATTCGCCGCTTGAGCTTGGTATATGGATGGCAATAGTGGTCATCGCAGGCTTTTTGGTCTGCTCAAAAGGGCTGAAAGGCGGAATAGAAAAGCTCAGCAAGGTAATGATGGGTTCTCTGCTGCTGCTAATTGTCATACTTGCGGTGAACAGCATAATGCTCAAAGGCAGCTCAAAGGGACTCAGCTTTTATCTTATCCCCGATATGGATAAGGTCAGGGAGATAGGGCTTGGCAATGTGATAGTAAATGCTATGAACCAGGCATTCTTCACGCTCAGCGTCGGCATAGCCTCAATGGAGATATTCGGAAGCTACATGAGCCGTGACAATACCCTGCCCTCCGAAGCGCTGCGTGTTTCGATGCTGGATACATTCGTAGCAATAATGGCAGGACTTATCATCTTCCCTGCCTGCTTCTCATTCGGCATTGAGCCTGACGCAGGACCGTCACTTATATTTGAAACGCTCCCGAATGTTTTTGTTAATATGAAAGGCGGACGTATCTGGGGCTCACTGTTTTTCATGTTCATGACCTTTGCCAGCTTTTCTACGGTCATCGCCGTGTTTGAATCGCTCGTGGCGTTCTTTATGGATAACCTGAAAACGAGCAGGATAAAAGCATCGGTGATAAACTGCATAATAGTTCTTGTGGGAAGTATCCCATGCGTGCTCGGTTTCAATGTTCTTAAAAACCTGCACATCATCGGTGACAGGGGCGTGCTGGACAGCGAAGATTACATTGTCAGCAACTGGCTGCTGCCGCTCGGCTCGCTCGTTTTCCTGCTTTTCTGCACACTTAAGTGGGGCTGGGGCTTTGAAAAATACCTTGAAGAGTGCAACACGGGAAAGGGTATAAAATTCCCTAAATTCTTCAAGTACTATTTCGTGTATATTCTGCCTGTGCTGATAGCTGCGGTTTTCATAACCGGAATAATATAAATGCTTATCGGAGGTCCGCTCGGTCCTCCGATTTTTCATGCAAAGAAAACGCATGAAATGTTTTTTTCGATAAGCTGCACACGTTAATTATTTGCGCTTTTTATTCTGCTTTTTTGAACGAATTGAACCAGGCTCTTTCCTCAAAGGCTTTTTTCTTCGGTGCCGCAGGCTTATCCTGCGCTTTGCCTACCGGAAGAAAGCAAACCAGCTCATACTCATCGGGGACGTTAAGTATCTTCGCCATTTTCCCCGCAATATCATCCTCATCAGTGATATGGCCCTCATACCAGCAGCTCTGATAGCCAAGTTCAACGACAGCAAGCAGCATATTTTCAATAGCTGCCGAATAATCCTGCACAGCAAAGCACTTGTCACGGTATGCATTTACTCTTTGGGTAAGAACACATATCGCAGCAGGCGCAGTCTGAGCGATCGGCGGCTGTATCACGCCGAGCAGCTTTTCAAGTGTAGCCTTGTCGTCAACGGCGATAAGGCTCGTTGTTTGCTTATTGCAGCCCGAGGGCGCACTTAGCCCCGCTTTCATGATAGTAACAAGATCCTCCCTTGGTACAGGCTCGGGGCTGTATGTGCCACGATAGCTGTGCCGGGAATTTATAGCTTCAATAACTCCCATAATTACCTCCTTATATATAATGCTTGATAATATGATACCACAAAGCCGCCCGAAAATCAACCGGGATAAAGCACTGCATGATTCTTTCCACATGTTTGCCTTGCAGGTTAAAATTGACTTTTGTATGCTCGTGTGATATAATATAGTTTAAAAAGACACAGGAACGGAGATCATAGAAATGATAAAGAAGAAAGTGTTGTCAATTATCCTTGCAGCGTGCCTTACGATCGCCCCTGCGGCTGATCTCACCGGGGATTTCCTGCAAGGCTTTGAGGTGATATCTCACGCAGAGGTATCGGGACAATTTGAATACACGCTCCTGCCCGACGGCACAGCCGCAGTAACCGGCTATACAGGCAATGAAAGCTCGGTCGTGATACCATCAAAGCTGGGAGGCAAAACTGTTTCGCAGATCGCAGATAATGCGTTCGGATACAACCAGGCACTTGAGCGCATAGCTATCCCCTCTGCCGTGAAGTCGATCGGTGAAAGCGCATTTTCGCATTGCTGCAAATTAACTCAGGTTGACCTGCCAAACGAGTTGACTGCAATAGGGGCAAGCGCATTTGAAAGCTGCATATCACTCACCGCAGCACCCCTGCCAAGCGGCTTGAAAACGCTCGGGCAGAGCGCTTTTAAAAACTGCGTTTCTATCAGGCAGGCAGTTATTCCAAAGGATATAAAACAAATAGGAGAAAGGACCTTTGAAAGCTGTACGAGCCTTGCGGCAGTCACTTTGCCCGGCTCTTTGCAAAGCATAGCTCCTTATGCATTCTCGCTTTGCAGCAGCCTGACTGAGATCACATTGCCAAACGGAGCTGTATCTATCGGTGATCATGCATTCAACAAATGCTCGGCTCTTGTTAAGGCAGTCCTGCCCGATACCGTCAGCAGCATCGGCGGCAGTGCGTTTATGTACTGCGAAAGTCTTACCGAGGTCAACATTCCCCGAAAGGTAACAGCAATAAACAATTATCTGTTTACAGGCTGCACTTCGCTTGAAGCAATAACGCTGCATCAGGCGATAACAACTATCGGCTACGGTGCGTTCCTTAACTGCACCAAGCTCGATAATATCGAGATACCTTCAAACGTGAGCGTTATTTCGGGCAGAGCTTTTGAAAACTGCTTCTCTCTGCGTGCAGCATATATCCGTGAAGGTGTCCGCAGTATTTCCGAAAGAGCTTTTGAAAACTGCAGCGAACTTGCATTTGTAAGTATTCCCGATAGCGTCACAAGGATCTCACGCTGGGCATTCAGCGGCTGCAGGGATCTTGTAAGCCTTGACATCGGCAGCGGTACACAGCTTATTGAAAGCTATGCATTTTATAACTGCCCCTCACTCAAAAGCGTTTTTATCCCGCAGAATGTTGCCTCTGTCGGAACGCAGGCATTCGGCTACTGCTACGACCACGGCAACACGGTCATGAAAGGCTTTAAGATATACTGCGATGAAGACAGCGCTGCGCACAAATACGCAGGGGAAAACAGTATCGATCATGAGTTTGTCGATCCCGATGATATGGTGAGGATATTCGGTGCCGCAAGATTTGAAACTTCAATGCTTATTGCTGACCGACTCAGAGCTGAAAACGACGGTCAGCTTTTCAAAAATATTATAATCGCTTCGGGAACGAGCTTTGCCGATGCGCTTTCCGCTTCATATCTTGCAGCGGTCAAAAATGCACCGATACTTATAACCTCAGGTGATGAGAAAGTTATGGACAGCGTGGCAGAGTACATAAAAAGCAATGCCGACAACGACTGTCAGATATACATCATCGGCGGTGCGGCAGCAGTTTCGGGCAAAATGGCGGACAGGCTTTCGGATATGAGCGTTTTGCGCATTTCCGGCGAGAACAGATACACTACAAATCTTGAAGTGCTCAAGGCTGCAGGGGTATCCGGCGAGGATATACTTGTTGCCTCGGGTGCAGAATTTGCGGATGCGCTTTCCGCATCTGCTGTCGGCAAACCTATACTTCTTGTGGACAGCAAAGCCGAACGTCTGACAAGCGAGCAGGAGGAGTTCCTTTCGGGGCTTGCCAAAAACAGTGACACAGCTTTGACAAATGCGTATATCATCGGCGGCACTGCTGCTGTGAGCGAGGGAACCGAAAACCATCTCAGCGAATTGTTCAAAAGCACCTCAAGAGTCTGCGGCAGCAACAGGTTCGATACTTCCCTTCAGGTCGCAAAAACATTTTTCGGCAACGCTTCACCCGACTCGATAGTTGTTACCTACGGGCTTAACTACCCCGACGGACTTTGCGCAGGACCTCTTGCGGCAAAGCTCGGGTGTCCCATGCTGCTCGTTACTGATAACAATATTGCCAATGCCGTGACGTTTGCTCAAAGCTCGGGAGTTTCCAAGGTGCTTGCACTTGGAGGACCTGCCCTTATTTCCGACTCGTCATTAAAACGCATCTCAAATGCAGGCAAAACAGCCTGACAGTATAATTTTCCGGAGAATTAAAAATGAAAAACAAAAAGCTATTATCACTGGTCGTCGCACTGCTGATGACATTGAGCTTATGCAGCCTTCTGCCGCAGGATATTATAAATGATCCGCAGGCAGCTGCTGCAGATACACAAGCCGATGAACAGCAGGAAAAACCGATAAGCATAGACAGAAAATATCTCACAGCAGGACAGCAGCTCAATGTGAGCAACCCCAACGGCTTCACGCTGAAATACTTTGTAAACAAAGAGGAGGCTGAAAGCGAGCCCTTTGTGCTGACTCAGGATCACTATGAAAAGTGGATAACCGTGAAGGCATACAACGGCGATGAGCTTGCAGGTGAGGACAGCGTTTATTTCAGCAAGCTGCCCGTTGTGTATATCAACACCGATGACGGAAATGACTATATCTCAAAGAATGAATACAAAAGCGCAGCTATGGATATACAGAACAACTCCGAGATCGCCGACAGTATGTATTCGGGTAAAATATCCATAAAGGGCAGAGGCAACTCGACCTGGCTGTATCCTAAAAAGCCTTACAAAATAAAGCTGGACAAAAAAGCTGATCTTTTCTCGATGGGAAAGAATAAAAGCTGGGTGCTGCTTGCTAACTACATTGACGAGTGCCAGCTGAGGAACGATACCGCATTTGACCTTGCAAGGCAGGCAGGTTCACTTTCTGTGGACAGCGTTTTTGTAAACGTTGTTCTCAATTCGGAATATGCAGGCTGCTACCAGTTATGCGAACAGATAAAAGTTGATCCGAAAAGAGTTGATATATTCGACTGGGAGGAGCAGGCTGAAACTGTCGCATCGGCTGTATGCAAAAAACATACCGAGCTTAAACCCCGCAAGAGCGAGCTTGAAGATGCTCTCAAGCAGGATCTGAGCTGGGTAACGACAGATGAGTTTGAATTTGATGGGAAAACGTACACCGTCAGCGACTACACGGATGTAGCTGATGATATTATGGGCGGCTATCTCTACGAGCTTTCCTACGAGTATGATGAGCTTTCAAAGTTCACTACGCCCGGCGGTCTGAAGGTAATGGTAAAATCACCTGAATACCTTTATACGAATACGGATATGATGCACAGCGCAACAAAGGTATGGCTCGACCTTGAAAAAGCATACACCTCGGAAAACGGCTATGCCATAGTTGATGGTGCAGGCAGGCACTACACCGAGCTGGCTGACCTTGACTCAATGGTGTCATACTGGCTCGTTATGGAGATAATGGGCAATAACGATGCGGTCTCAAGAAGCAGATACGCATACAAGCAGCAGGGAGAGCGCCTGAAGTTCGGACCTGTGTGGGATTTTGACCATTACAGCGGAACAAATTATTCAAAGCCCGAGGACACTACACGCTGGATCTTTTCCACTGCGCCGAGCAATGACAACTTCTTCAAAGAGCTGCTTGACGATCCCTTGTTTATCTGCACCGCATCCGAGAAATACCGCAAGCTCAGACCGTATCTGAAAAAGCTGGTTGAAGACGGAGGCATACTTGACACCAAGAGCGCATATCTGCGAGAAGCAGGTCTGGCCGACAGCGAGCGCTGGAACAGAGATGAGGGACTTGCAACGTATGCAAGCGGCTATGAAAAAGACAATGAGCTTTTCAAGAGATTCCTTAAAGAAAGGATAGAATGGCTGGACAAGCAGTTCAGCTCCGATACTGCCCTTATTGAAAGTTTATATACTCCCACGAGCGCAAGCCCTTACATAAAAGCAGACGGAAAAATAGATATAAGTATTCTTGATTCAAAAGCAGATACAAACACAAGCTATGCAGCGGCGGAACATATCATTGCGCCAGATACCGATGCGCAGGTGAAGATAAATGTCAGCGGCAGTGAAACAGCCACGCTTGAATTGTATCTCAACGGACTGTATCACACAAGCATACCTGTTAAGAATTCAGCTGCACAGTGCAGTATAGAAAGCAGCAAGCTCTCGGACATTATAGGCAAAAAGAACGTTTTAAGCATTATCGGCAAGGACACAAGCGGAAATACTACTTACAGGAATTTTACCACAGTTGCCGCTAAGTATGATACCTGCCCCGACTCGCACGAGTGGCAGGAGCCTGACTACATCTGGAGTGAAGATCACTCCTCCTGCACGGCTGTTATCACCTGCGAAAAATGCCTGCAAACACAAACGATGACCGTTGATTCGACCTATAACATAACAAAGCAGCCTGACTGCACAAACAGCGGAACAGGGACTTACACAGCATCCTTTGAGCAGCCCTTCGGTCAGAGCATTTACAATGTGGAGCTTTCCCCGAAAGGACACAAATGGAGCAATGCCGAGTTTTCATATTCAGATGACAATACTACCTGCACCGCCGTACGAGTGTGCGAAAAAGACAATTCCCACACAGATACCCAGACCGCAGCAGGACAGTGCAGAGTTATAAAGCGTGTGAACTGCGAGCAGGACGGTATCGAAGAATACACCTATACCTTTAAAGACAGCAGTATACCTGCACAGCGCCGTATAATAACAGTGCCAAGGGATCATTGCTGGAGTGACTGGAAAACCACTGAGTTCGATGAACAAAACAACACATCCGCTCAGACAAGAAGCTGCTCTTACTGTGGCAAGACCGAAACAAGAAAGGTCGAAAAAACGATAACCCGTCTTGCAGGCAAAAGCAGATACGAAACTGCGGCAGAAATATCAAGGGCGGCATTTGAAAAAGCAGACACGGTAGTGCTCACCTACGGGCTGAATTACGCCGATGCGCTTGCAGGCGTACCGCTTGCATACAAGAACAAAGCACCTATACTGCTTACCGACACCTCGGCACTTGACACCGCTGCCCTTGAAGAGATAAAGCGTCTTGGTGCAAAGAATGTTATCATTCTCGGCGGCGAGGGTGCTATCAGCAAAGATGTGGAAAACACGCTGAATAAAGAAAAAATAACGACTCAGCGTATCTCGGGAACTACTCGCTACGGCACAGCGGCAGCGATAGCTCAGCAGCTTAACGAAGAACCGACAGATGTGTTCTTTGTATACGCCGGCAACTTCGCTGATGCGATCTCCGTAAGCTCGGTCGCTGCTATCAAAGGCGCACCGATTATCTACCTCTCCACAAGCGGCTTGCTGAACGAAGATACCGCTGAATATCTTGCTGAGCTGAAAGAAAAGGATTGCGTGAAAAACGCTTACGTTATCGGCGGTGAGGGAGTTATCTCCAACGATATGATGAACAGCGCAGTATCTGCCCTGGGCATTGAACGGGCAGTAAGGGTCGCAGGCAGTGACAGGTACAGGACCTGTGTTGCTGTAAATGATGTGTTCAGGTATCTTCTCACGGGCGATACGCTCTGTGTTGCAACGGGCATGAATTTCCCCGACGCTCTTGCCGGCGGAGTTTATGCAGCAAAGAACAGATCACCGCTGCTGCTTATCAACGGCAATTCATCTCATACCGAGCTGTGCGATGAGCAAAGATCATACCTTTCAGAAAAAAGCATGGGCTTGATAACAGTATTCGGAGATGTGGGTGTGCTGCCAGACGGACACATCACAGATATTGCGAAAATATCTGTTTTGCCGCAAACTTCACCCACCGATCCCGAACAGAGCTGAATACCGCAGTTAACCGATACACAAAAACCAAAGCCGTCCGATTTTCCCGGACGGCTTTTTGCTGCGTTCATTTTATTCAGGCATCGTCTGATATACCCTGCTGCGCATTTTGTTTTATAAGCTCTTTTTTCTCACGCCGCTTTTGTCTTCTTTTCTCGATAGCGGATACAACTATTGCGCAGGAAGCATCGCCTGTGATATTTACTGTTGTTCTTCCCATATCAAATATACGGTCAATGCCTGCAACAAGCGCAATTCCCTCAACGGGAAGCCCTACCGACTGCAAAACCATTGCCAGCATGACCATTCCCGCACCCGGCGCACCTGCCGTTCCGATCGAAGCGACTGTTGCAGTCAGCACGATAGTCATCATCTGCGAGAAGGTAAGGTCAATACCATAGCAGGTCGCTATAAAAATCGCACACACGCCCTGATATATTGCCGTTCCGTCCATGTTTATCGTTGCACCCAGCGGAAGAACAAAAGCTGTGATATCTTTATCCGCACCCAGATCCTGTGCACATTCATCGTTGATAGGGAGCGTTCCGACAGACGATGCGGAAGAAAAAGCAAACAGTATTGCAGGGAGCATTTTTTTGAAAAACGTTAATGGGCTGATCTTTGCGCCGACTCTTACAGCGAGCGAATAAACGACCACCATGTGAACGATGTAGCCCACATACGCCACAAGTAGAACTCCTCCGAGCGAGCCGAGTATCTGCGGTCCGTTTTCAGCAATAACAGGAGTGATAAGGCAGAAAACACCTATCGGCGAGAGCTTGACTATCATTTCCATTACCTTCATGAAAAGGTCGTTCATCGTCTCCACAAGTTTGAATTCTATATCGGCCTTTTTCTGCTGTACAAGCAAAAGCGCAAAGCCGATAAATATGCTCGCAACTATTATCTGCAGCATATTCGCCTCTACAAAAGGCTGAAAGAAATTCGACGGGATCAAGCTGACCAGCACATCCATAAAGCTCGTTGACTCAGGCGGATCGTACGAAAGCCCGGAGGTCTCAAGAACGGGGAAAAGCCCTTTCATCAGATTGGCGACCAGCAGACCGATAGTTATTGCAAATGCCGTGGTCACAAGATAGTACAGCACCGTTTTTATTCCTACCGAGCCGACTTTTTTTATGTCCCTCATCGAGATCACACCCGACATTATAGAGAAAAACACCAGCGGAGTGACCACCCATTTGATAAGGTTAAGGAACATCGTTCCGAACGGCTTGATGTAGTTTACTGCGATCTTTGAATGTCCCGTTGCGGCAAATATCACTCCGGCAATTATACCGAGTGCGAGCGCAATAAAGATCAGCAGTGCAAAAGGCATCTTTTTCTTTTTTTCACTCTTCATAATCAGCCCACTCTTCATTTTTATTACAAACACAATAAATGTTTGTAATATTATAACACACACTCCCGATCAACGTCAATCATTTATTGAAATTACTATATAGAATCCGCACGATTTTTCTGATAGTTTCCGATGCAAAAAAACAACACTCGTACACATAGTACGGGTGCTGCTTTTGCGTGGTATTTTCATTTGCAAAGCACAACTTGTAATAGCATCAACTCTGAAGACATAAAACGGGACATTACTGCTCACGACCGCTTATGCGGCCATCGCTTATCTCGATTATCCTTCCGCACTGACTTGCAATATCTTTATCGTGAGTTACAATTATAACTGTTCTGCCATGACTGTTGAGCGCTTTGAACAGATCCATTATCTCCGCAGAAGTCTTTGAGTCAAGCGCTCCTGTCGGCTCATCAGCAAGTATTATGTCAGGCTCGTTTATCAGTGCCCTTGCGATAGCAACACGCTGACATTCTCCGCCCGACATATTATACGGATACTGACTGAGTTTATCGTATATTCCAAGGCGCTTTGATATTTCCTCTATTTTTTTGGCTGACTTTTTGCTGCGGCTGTTTTTCAGCGGAAGTGCGATATTATCAAATGCAGTCTTCTGGTTAACAAGCGCAAAGTTCTGAACAACAAAGCCTATATGCTCATATCTGAAATCCGACATCGCTCTTTGCGAAAGACCGAGCTTTTTACCGCAGAACACTATCTCTCCGCTCGTTGGTTTGGTAAGCCCCGAGATGATATTCAGCAGCGTTGATTTTCCGCTTCCGCTTTTACCTATCAGCGCTGTCATACTTCCCTTTTCTATCGTCAGTGATACATTGTCTACCGCCTTGAAGCTGCCGCTGTCGGTATTATATTCCTTTGTGATGTTTTTTAATTCAAGCATACACTTCTCCTTTTTATCTTCTGCGCAGTGAAACTGCAAGATCCTTTGATCTGAAAACTAACACACAGACTATGCACACAACTCCGAGAACAGCTGCCTCCTCTGCAAGTATCAAAAGCACATCTCTTATCCTCAATGAAAGCTCCGTGAACATCGCATACACCGCATTGACTATGACTGAGATGATATATCCCAGTGAATAAAGTACTATCGGTGTAAAGCAGATCATACCGTATATCTCAGACCGCCTGAAGCCGCAAATAGACAGCGTTGCAAAATACTTGGTGTTCCTGTTTATGAACAGTATCGTAACCGTAAGAACAAGGAAAAAGCAGAATATGTTCAGAAAAACTGTAATTATGCCAAGCAGCTCATTGATGCGGGCAATATCCATATTGAACATTTTCAGGTTGTTGTTTGTAGATGACTCAACGTAATACAGCCCGTCCGGAATACCTGCGCTTTTCATATACTGCTTTACTATATCGTTTATCTCATTCACAGGTCTTTCTGTCTTGATTATACCCGTGAGCTTTATATATCTGTCAGCGTTGCTTGCCCTGCTTTGCTGCGAAACTGCGATGTCCCGTGATGGGATAAGCATATATCTGTTGAGCAGCTTTATTTGCGTGCCGTTATTGATATACGAGTCTTCCTTTAAAAAGCCACGAACTCTGAGCTGTTTAATATTAAATTCATTGTTATCATCCGGCTTTATAAGATCGCCTATCTTATAGCTTCCCTCATACTCATTGCCAAGTATGCAGCTCACTGTTTCATTATTATAATCGTAATCATTGCTGTCAAACCATTCGCCGCTGCTCATCTTTACGTCAAAGCCGTCAGATACGTTTTTGCTTACAAACATCGTTTTGACTTCCGTATAAGTGATATTATCAAATACATATTCACTTGAGCCGCCGTTTTCATAGTTGCGCTTTGTCTTTTCATTTCCTTTGAAATCAACTATACCTACCGAGCTATTATCACCGCAGATATAGTACTCAAGATCCTTTGAATCCTGCAGTTCAGCTAAAAACCGGAATTGCTTATTCTTGCACTGCGCAGATCGTTCAAAACTATTTCCGTCTTCACCCTCAAGGTCATCCAAAAGGCGATAATAGCAGTTATCCTCATTGCGCTTTTTATAATCGTCTGCATCAGCTGAGATCTCGCTGCTCACCACCCGTGAGAAGATAGTTACTGTCAGCGCCGAATTGACAAGAATGAACAAAAGCAGTGTAAACAGCTTGCTTCTGCCCAGTATCCATTTTGATTCTCTGATAATCCTATTCATCGTTCATCTCCGTCAGCTTTCTGTAAAAATCTTTGTGGAACGCCAAAAATACAACTGCAAATACCGCAAGTGTGAAGATGAATACCACACCGCCGAACCACAGCACAGCAGTCACGGCATTTGTCAGCAGATACACCGCTGCAACAGAGATCACAAGTGCAAACAGGTTTATTACGCAAAATGATTTGAAAATCGTGAGCTTTGCCCTCGGTTTTCCTATATAGTACAGCGCTATCATAAGAGATACCTTGCTGTTGAGCCACAGCAGATTAACTGCAATAATAACACAAAGTATTATCGAGCCAAGTATAGCAGCTAAAACTATGACCGGTCTTCTTACCTTTAAAAAGTCAGAGAACCTTGCTTTATCACTTTCTATCTCTTTATACTCAAAGCCCTGGTCTGTCAGCTCGTCTTTTATTCTGCCGCTTATCTGCGAAAGTGCCTTTGAGCTATCGCATACAAGAGTAAAAACGCTGTTTTTGGCAATATGCTTTATATCCTTGCTGAGCAGGTATATACGATAATCAGAGGCATGGATATCCTTGTCGCATACTCCGATGATCTTATGCTCTGTCGAATCTGCCTCGATAACATCGCTGCCAAGCTGCTCGCTGAGATCCTCACCCACAATAGCGAGGTTTTCATCCGAGCTTCTGTCATCGTTATTAAAAATTCTTCCCGATCTGAGTTTTATGCCGCTGTTCAGACAAACAGCATAGTAGCAGCCGTTTTTGTTGTTCGGCTGCTCATAATAAAGCGTATAATCTTTATCAATGCTGTCTGTAAATGAAAAGTCGGCTTCAAAAGGAACATCACTGGAAAATGCACCTGCATCTTTGCTTTCCGAAGCGATCACGAATGTAAGCGATTCTCCGCTCGGCTTATCATCTCCGCTCCTGTCCAGCAAATATAGATCATGCAGATAATTCAGTATAAAAAGCTCCACAGCAAACGAGAATGTGTAAAACAACACAAGCATTACCGTGAATGCCTTAGCTCTTATGATCGCTTTGATCCTTTTCAAATATATCCTTCCTCTGTTCATTTTATTTCTCTTTTTTAAAATGTGCAGTCAATTGTGACGCAGCTCTCTGCGGCAGTATAGCACACGCAGCAGCAGTTCAATTGACAAAAGTTATTATACCAAATTGTGTAACTTTTGTCAATCGGCATATTGCACAACCTTACTCAACATTTACCAATAAAGTTCTTCAAATGTTATAATTTACAGTTTTAGTCTTATTTCATCATCGTATCATTGCTTCTCTGCCTTTGCGTTGATCATATTAAACAACATCGCTGATCATTTTTGGTGTTTTCCCCGACAAGCTGCGGCGATGTGCAACCGCCCATTTTTCAGCAAACCTATTTTTTGAAATTTGTGCAAGATAGATAATATCATTGATTTTTATTGACAAAATTAAACCCAAAATGTATAATTGGAAATGTTGATAAAATGATTTGGGGAAATCGGGGGAATATAATATGAAAAAAAGACTGTTGTCAGCAGCACTTGCGGTTTGTATGCTGTTTGGCAGTGCGGCGGCATTGCCCGAAAGCACGTTTATTCGTGACACTGATATGATCGCATCTGCGGCGAGTACACCGATAACGGGCAAATGCGGTGATAATATCAAATGGTCACTCAGCAACGGCACACTGACTCTTATCGGAACGGGAAAGATGTATAATTATACTGACAGTGTACCTTCTCCGTTTCACGACTATGTAGACAGTATCACCTCTATCGTTATCAAATCGGGTGTTACAAACATTGGCGACCGTATGTTCTACGGCTGTCAGTCTCTTAGGAACGTAACTATCCCGAGCAGCGTTACGAGCATTGGGAATCAAGCATTCTCGTACTGCACAAATATTTACAATGTGAATATACCAAACAGCGTTACGAGCATTGGCAATTATGCCTTCTCCAACTGCTCATCGCTCAAAGACATAGCTATCCCGAGCAGCGTTACAAATATCGGCAATTATGCCTTTGCTCACTGTTCAAGCTTTAAAACCATATCTATCCCGAGCGGTGTTGTAAATATCGGCAGTCAGGCATTTTATGATTGTAAGAACCTTATAAGCGTTGTGATACCCTCCAGTGTTAAAAGACTTGGTCAGGATGCATTTTATGCCTGCACAAAGCTTTCGGTAATAAGTATCCCAAGCACGCTTACAAATATCGGCGCTTACGCATTTACGGGTACCGAATGGCTCAAGACACAGCAAAAGCACAGCCCGCTGGTCGTTGTGAATAATATACTTATCGACGGTTCAGGATGCAGCGGCAAGGTCACTATCCCCAGCGGCGTTAGATATATCAATGAACATGCGTTTGACAACGATCTTACATATTCGCATTTCTCGACCGTTACAAGCATAAGTATACCCGACACCGTTACAAAGATCGGCGACAATGCCTTCCGTGCGTGTGAGCTTACAAGCATGACCATACCAAAGAGTGTTACAAGTATCGGCACTGATGCATTTGCCTGGTGTACAGATCTTACAGACATAAATGTTGACCCCTATAACAAGCAGTTTTGCTCGGTCGATGGTGTAGTGTACAACAAAAGCAAAACCGAACTGGTAGTTTGCCCGAACGGAAAAAGAGATGTAACGATACTCCCGACTGTCACAAAGATCAGGGACTACGCATTCCATCTATGCCTTTATCTTACAAGCGTTACGATCCCCGAAAGCGTTGAAAGCATTGGCAAAATGGCATTTAACTACACAGGTATGCGTGTGATAACTCTCAGGCCGAGTGTAACTTCTATCGGAAGCAAGGCACTGGGATACAGAGATGATACAAAGGAAGACAAATATACTATCAGATGCTTTAAAGGCACGGCAGCCGAAAAGTATGCAGCGGATAACGGACTTACCACCAGGCTGCTTGACGGCATCAAGCATTATCCTGCCAAGGCTGCGACCTGCACACAGGACGGAAACATTGAATACTGGACTCTTGACGGAAAATACTACCTGAATGATATAGCCACGACCAGCACAACCAGAGATACCGTGATCATCAAGGCAAGGCACAAGAAGCTTACAGGCGCATCAGCAAAGGCTGCGACCTGCACCGAAAAGGGAAACGAGCCATACTGGTACTGCACGACCTGCAAGAAGTGTTTCTCTGACAGCAGCGGCAGAAACGAGATAACCCTTGCAAGCACAGTCATCGAGCCGATAGGGCACTCTCTTACCGCCGTTGCTGCAAAGCCTGCGACCTGTACAGCAAACGGCAATATTGCTTACTGGTACTGTACAAGATGCCAAAAGTGCTTCTCGGATAAGAACGGCAAGAACGAGTTATTCCATGAATGGACCATCCTCTACGCCACAGGACATAAATTCTCAGGCTGGACGACAACAGCGTTCAACGTTGAAAAGGGCACATCGACTCTGACAAGAAAATGCACAGCCTGCAAAACGACCGAAAACAAAACAGTCACGGGCACTGTTACCCGCCTTGCCGGCGATGACCGCTTTATCACCGCAGTCGAGATATCAAAGGCTTCGTTCACAAAAGCAAACACAGTTGTTCTCGCTTATGGAATGAACTACGCAGATGCTCTTGCAGGTGTGCCGCTTGCAGCTAAGCTCGCCGCACCTATCCTGCTTACCGAAAAAGATACCCTGCCGGGCGTTACCCTTGCAGAGATAAACCGCCTCGGCGCAAATAAGGTCGTTATTCTCGGCGGAACAGGTGCTATCAGCGAAGATGTCGAAAAGGAGCTTTCAGATAACAAGCTCACGACCGAGCGTATCGCAGGCGTTACAAGATTTGAAACTGCCACACAGATAGCTCAGACACTGCAGACTCTCAACAAAAAAGCCCCCGAAGATGTGTTTTTCGTTTACGGGCTGAACTATGCCGATGCTTTGTCATCCGGCGCAGTCGCTGCGCTCAAAAATGCACCGATAATCTACCTTATGACCGACGGCGAGCTTAACCCCGACACAGCCGCATATCTTGCAAAGCTCAGGAAAACAGGCAGCGTAAAAAATGCTTACGTTATCGGCGGAACAGGCGTTATCAGTGACGATATGGCATCAAAGGCAGCCAAAGCCCTCGGACTTAAAAAGGCAGAAAGGGTTTCGGGCGATAACAGATTCATTACCTGCGTTGAGGTCAACAAAAAGTTCGCAGGTGTGCTCACAAGCAGCAAGCTCTGTGCTGCAACAGGAATGGATTTCCCCGATGCTCTTACCGGCGGAGTTTATGCCGCAAAAAACAAAGCACCGCTGTTCATGATAGACGGCAAAGCAAAATCGCCTGAGCTGCTTGATGAACAGAAGACTTATCTCAAAGCAAAAAGCGCAGACAGCATCACCATATTCGGCGGCAAAGGCGTCGTTCCCGACAGCCATGTCACTGCCGTAGGCAAAAGCTCGGTATAACTGCCGATAACAGCTGACAAGTAACTATAATACGATCACAAAAACAGCAGCTATGCGTGGGTAGATCACTCGCAAAGCTGCTGTCTTTTTTATGATCATCAGAAAATCATCTATTGAAACATCGGAACAGTTCTGCGTTTTGCATAAAGATACAGCACGTTCATTGTTGAAAGTGACAATACAACGTTGATATTCCACCGCAGGCACTCCTGTACAAATAATTGTACTGTTATATTTTCAGATGCTTTCATTTCAGTCATTTGGTTTGTTATTATATGATAGTTTCATCTAACTGCACATGAATACATTTTTTTACTTATTTATTAACACAGGAAGATTTAGAGC
>DFFV01000112.1 GCA_002371625.1 Ruminococcus sp. UBA3767 | reverse complement strand
CCCCAAATGGTTTCTCCCCCTTAAATGACATCGAAGAGCATATTTTATCGGCAAAAAAGAGGTAAGAGTTTTTGCGCTCTTACCTCTTATACATTATTTCATATGAAGTCTACCTTTATGGTATCACCCTGTACACTTACAGCGAATGCGCTTATACCCGTATCTCCCTTATCAACGATGATCTCGCTTATCCTGTCCTCGACCTCATTTCTGATAACACGGCGTATATCTCTTGCGCCGAGCTTTTGTCCGTAGGACTTTTTGGCAATAAGCTCAAGCACCTTTTCATCATAGCGCATTTGTATGCCTCTTTCGCTGAGCGGCTGAGCTATCTCGTCAAGCATAAGTCCTGCTATCTTTGCATAATCCTGCTCGGTGAGCCTGTTGAATACAACTACCTCATCTACTCTTCCCAAAAACTCGGGGCGCAGGAACTCACGCAGAGCTTTCATCGCCTTATCGTGTGCTATCTCATTATCCGTCTTATTAAAGCCAACGCCTGTATCCTTATCGGTCGAGCCTGCGTTTGAGGTCATAACGATAACGGTGTTTTCAAAGTTCACATCTCTGCCCTGCGAATCGTGGATAGTACCCTCATCAAGTATTTGCAGAAGGATATTCATAACATCGGGGTGAGCTTTTTCTATCTCGTCAAAAAGCACCACGCTGTAAGGTCTGCGCCTTACCTTTTCGGTGAGCTGTCCTGCCTCGTCAAAGCCGACATATCCCGGAGGCGAGCCTATCAGCTTGGAAACCGAATGGTGCTCCATATACTCGGACATATCAACTCTTATAAGCGGCTCTGTCGCATCAAAAAGTGTTTCGCCCAGAACCTTGACAAGCTCGGTCTTTCCCACTCCCGTAGGGCCGACAAAGATGAACGATGCAGGTCTTCTGCGCTTTGAAAGCTGTACCCTTGTTCTTCTTATGGCATCGGCTACCTTCTGCACTGCCTGATCCTGTCCGATGACTCTTTTTGAAAGCTCGTCTTTAAGGCTTTTTATCTTTTCAAACTCGCTCTGTGATATTTTCTGCGCAGGAATACCCGTCCACAGCTCGATGACCTTTGCGATATCATCATCGGTCACCTCAACGTTTTTCAGCTTTTCCTCGACCTCTTTGAGCCTGTTCTCGATGCGTGAGATCTCAGCCTTTTCAGTGGCAAGTATCTCATAATCGGGATCGGACTTTTCCTCATACTCGCTTACAAGCTCCTGATGCTTTTTAAGTTCCTCGTTGAGCTTATCAAACTCAGCTATCTCGGGAGTGTTTATGCTCGTGCAGGCGCAAGCCTCATCAAGCAGGTCTATCGCCTTATCGGGCAGGAACCTGTCGTTGATGTATCTTTCCGAAAGCACTGCGCACTCACGCAGCTTTTCATCGCTTATCTTAACTCTGTGGAACCTCTCGTAGTAGCCCTTTATTCCCTTGAGCACCTCCACGGTATCCTCAACGGTCGGCTCACTGACATTTACCGGCTGGAAACGCCTTTCAAGTGCGGCATCCTTTTCGATATACTTTCTGTACTCCTTATAGGTAGTAGCGCCGATGACCTGTATCTCGCCCCTTGAGAGCGACGGCTTGAGGATATTTGCGGCGTTCATCGTTCCCTCGGAATCGCCTGTTCCCACAAGCGAATGCACCTCATCTATAAACAGGATTATATTGCCCTGTTTTTTCACTTCCTCAACAAGACCTTTGCAGCGGCTCTCAAACTGACCTCTGAACTGCGTACCTGCGACAAGCGCAGTCAGGTCGAGCAGGTAGACCTCTTTGTTCTGCAGGTGAAAAGGCACATCGCCCGAAACTATCTTCTGTGCGATTCCCTCTGCAATAGCGGTCTTACCCACGCCAGGCTCACCGATAAGGCATGGGTTGTTTTTCTGCCTGCGTGAAAGGATATGGATCACTCTTGATATCTCTTTATCCCTGCCTATGATATTATCAAGCTCGTTGTTCCTTGCACGCTCGGTAAGATTGGTGCAGTAGTTATCAAGGAATTTGAGCTTTTTCTTTTTATCCTTTTTATCGTCCTTTGCACCTTTTGCGCCGTCCTTTGCTGCCTGCGCAGCCTGCTCGGCGTTTTTGGAAAGCTCGCCTGCAAGGTTGCCAAGCAGACCGCCTGCCTTACCCATTTCACCAAAAAGGTTTGTCAGAAAATCCGGCACTGTACCGCTGCCGCCCATTTCAAAATCATCACCGTCGGGTATCTCAGCGAGCTGCTCGCTCATTGCGTTTATCTCATCTTCGGTAATGCCCATTGATTTTATATAATCGTCCACCTGCGGCAGCCCAAGCTCCTTAGCACAGACAAGGCACAGGCCTTCGTTCTTTTTCTCCTCGGGCTTATGCGGATCAATCTGTGAAATAAAGACCACGGCAGGCCGCTGATGGCACCTTGAACACATCATCATTTTACATTTCCCCTTTCCCTTAATTATTTATAGAACAAATTGAAGAAAAACTTGAACAGGTAGGTCTTTTCGACCACATCGGTATTTATGCCGTCGAGGCTGTTTTTGGACACCTCAACTACCGAGCTGACGATAAAGCCGATGACCAGCGCATAAAGCACTCCCTTGAACACTCCCAGCAGCAGACCTCCGAAACTGTTTGCGGCGGATACCACGCTTATCTTTGCAAGCAAGCCTGCCACCCTGATAATGATAATAAGCACTATCGACACCACAACTGCCGCTGCAAAAAACAGTATCGCACCGGTTATCCTTACGCCTATCTGGCGGACATAGTTCTGCTCGATATCCTGCGCAGCTTTATGCTTATCGCTCAACAGCAGCAGCCTTATGAACTTTACAAGCTCTGCACGGGAATTATCCACTCCGACTTTAAGGATATTCTCCTTGCCGTTGGTCTCGACCTTTGACTGTTTTATGAGCTGGAGCAGCAGCTCTTTATCAAGATATTTTTCAAACTCGCCTCTTATGATCGTGCGCTGCTTTTGCGGGATATTCTTTCTTATCATCACTTCGTCAAGGTTATCTGCAACATCTCCGTCTTTCAGGAAAACATCACGGATATCCTGCTCTGTCACAGTCTGCGGAAGTCCTCTGTCCCTGAGCTGCTTTTCGACAGTTCCCACAACATCTACCTTTTCCATGCTCTGCTCAACGGCATTTACAATCTTATCCTTTGCGACCGCTTCATAAGTCGGCGCAGAAAAGGCCATTGCAACCACTGCGGCAATGATGAACGTTGCCAGTGTTTTGAGCATGAATGCGCTGTATTTGAAAAAGCCCATAACATAGCCCATAATGCAGGTAACTATGAATATAAGCACCAATAAAACATCAAGAAAAACCGACATTTGCTGACCTCACTTTTGTTCATTATATCCATAACTTTATGTATCGAACTTTATCTTATTTATATCACGGTATCCCATAAGATATACCGCCTTGTCCACATACACAAAGTCTACATAGCTCTGCGAAACATTCGCTGTGGCGAGCTTTGCACCGGAGATATCATAGCTCTCAACGGTCTTATCGTTGAACACTATCACCGTTTTTTCGTCAAGCTGGAGCTTTCTCGGTTTGCCGGAAATATCTATCCTGGAGCTTGCACCCTCGCTGTCCTTATCAGCATCAAATATCAGCAGTTCGCCGTGGCTTCCCGTTACGCTGCCGGTATAGACTGCTGCGCAGCCGGGATCTACCGCAAGCGAAACAAGCTCATTGCCAAACGCTGTTGTGCGCTTTTGTGCACCGCTTTCATCAAGTGCCACGAACTTATCATCGCAGACCGCCCAGTATTCGCCGTTTTTCATTTTCTGTGTGCGAAGCACGAGCGAATCGGGGATAGTGCTTGTCATAACAGGGTCGGAGCTGTCAAATCTCACTGCATAGATCATTGAATCCAGCTTACCGCCCGAGGAAACTATGGTGCTTATGCAGCAGCCCTTTCCGTCCTCGTCAAAGCAGATATCCACAACTCTTCTTCCGCTTGCCCAGGTATATATCTCTGCTCCCGTTTCGTCGTAAACGGTCACAAAGGCTGAATTTTTCTCGGTCTGCGTCACAACTGCGGCATATCCTCCCGGACCGATCTTTGCAAGCAGTATCGGGTTATCTGTCTTTTTGGTGTAAACTGTATTTTTCTTGGTCATCACCTGAAAGCTCCTGCCGGAGTTATCGTATGCAAGTATTTTTTTCTCGCTGACATCTATAACAGGCGAGCCGTAATTATGGGCGATGGTGTTATACTGCGAACCATCGGGATCATAGAACACTACCCTGCTGCCGTCAAGCGTTACCATCATGCCTGCGCACTGGGTGAGCGAGGTTATGCCCGACTGTGATATTTTAAGCGGGAAATTACCGCCTTCTGCTTTTCCGTCATTTACTATCGTATCGTGCGGCTTATCGAACAAGCCCTCGAGCTTGGGTATCCAGTGTTTTGAGGTAACGAACGCTGCAACACCGACTGCGGCGATAATTCCAAGTGCAACAAGGCGCTTTACCAGCTTTCTGCTCTTTGCCTTTTTTCTTTTCTGCCTTATATCAGTAACGGTGGCGCTTTCGGCAGTTATCTGCTGCCTTATCTCACGCTCGGTATCATCCTCATCGCCGGGGTCCTGCATATCCTCGCTGACGCCGTCCTCATCGCTTATCTTACCGTCCTTGAAGCTGAGATATTTGAACGAAGGCTCATCGTCGTCATAGTCCTGAAAGATCTCCTCATTATCGCTATCCTCATTGTCCTGAGGCGAAACGCTGGTTACGGTTATCCTTCCCGCTTGCTCGTAGGTATCCTCGTCCTCAGTTTGCTGCAAGCCCTGCGCAGCTCTTTCAAGCTCACGCTCACGCAGCATTTTCTGCATCTGCCTGTGTCTTTCGGCTTCAGCCTCTCTTGCAAGCTCTGCCCTGCGGACATATTCCATTTCCTCAAGGTGCTGCCTTTGCACCTCACGGCGATGCTCCGCTTCACGCATCTCGGGCATCCTTGTGCCCTCCGGCTGAACGCTCGGCGCATTGTCCCTGCCCTTTTTGCGCTTTTTCTTTCGCATAGAATCAGGCATCGGGACATTATAGGCGTTGAAGCTGTCGGCATCTATAAAATCGCCCTGAGATATTCTGTTTATATCCTCTTTGTTATTCTTCTTTTTCATCGTCCTGGACCTGCCCGAAGCAGATGTTCCTCCTTTTTACTGCGCTTATATGTCATGATAGAACACCTTGTTGAGATAAAGCCCCTGAGGCGGGACTGTTCTGCCTGCTCGTGTTCTGTCCTTTGAAGCTAATATTTCCTCAAGCTGCTCCGATTTCAGCTTTCCCTCGTTGACCGAGAGCAGAGTGCCGACCATTATCCTTACCATGTTGTATAAAAAACCGTTTCCCGAAACTGTGAATATCACAAGGTCGCCCTCTCTGCGAACATCAAATGAAAAGATAGTTCTTACAGTATTCTCCTTAGTGCAGTCTGTGCTGCACAGCGCTTTGAAATCGTGCTCGCCCACAAATGCTTTTGCAGCCTTATCGAGCTTTTTCTCATCTATCGGGTACCAGCTGCGGTAGGCGGTATTTACATAAAACGGGTTTTTATACTCGCTGTTATGGATGATATATTCATATTCTTTCCCTTTGCAGTCAAATCTTGCGTGGAAATCCTCATCAGCCTCCTCGCAGGTCTTTACCGCTATATCGTCCGGCAGCCTTGCATTCATGCCAAAAACTATGCCACGGCAGGTTATTGTTGAAGCTGTGCAGAAATTGAGCACATACTCCCTTGCGTGAACGCCTGCATCTGTCCGTGAACAGCCCGTGACCGTGACCTTTTCACCCAGCAGGTCTGCAAGGCAACTTTCAAACACCTCCTGCACGGTGAGCGCATTGTTCTGAACCTGCCAGCCGTGGTATGCGCTTCCGCAGTACCATATCGTGAGCTTGAAATTTCTCATTTTACTTTCCTGTTTTCCCTGTTACCAAATATGGTTTATCACTATCACCGCTGCCATGAACACTGCAAGGTATATCGTTCCCCACAGGTCTATCAGTTTCAGGTGCAGCTGCTTCATTCTCGTTCTTCCCTCGCCGCCGTGATAACACCTGCATTCCATCGCCAGCGCAAGCTCCTCGGCGTGCCTGAAGGACGACACGAAAAGCGGTATCAGCACAGGTATCAGCGCCTTTGCCCTTTTGATTATCGAGCCTGTTTCCATATCTGCGCCTCTTGCCTTCTGGGCTGACATTATCTTATCGGTCTCCTCGATAAGCGTCGGAATGAACCTGAGCGCAATAGTCATCATCATTGCAAGCTCGTGAACGGGCACTTTTATTTTTTTCAGCGGTGAAAGCAGTCTTTCTATAGCATCTGTAAGGTCTATCGGTGACGTTGTATATGTCAGCAGGCTCGTGCCTATTATCAGGCAGGCTATCCTTACGACCATAAACACAGCGGTCTGTATGCCGTTATCGGTTATCTTGATAAACTTCCACTCAAAAACCGGTTCTCCCGTATGTACAAAAAACAGGTTGAGCAGCGATGTTATTATCAGTATCACCAGTATCGTTTTCAGGCTTTTCCACATCATTTTCAGCGGTATGCGTGAAATGATGAAGGTTATGAACGTGAAAGCCAGCCCGACGCACAGTCCCCTGATGTCATCTGCGATAAAAAGCATCACTATAAACGCTATCGTCAGCAGTATCTTCGCTCTGGCATCTATCCTGTGAACAGGCGATGTACCGGGAAAATACTGTCCTATCGTAATATCCTTTATCAAATCAGATCATTTCCTCGTTTTATCATTTGCCTTTGAGCATTTTCAGCAAAAGCTCCTTTGCATATTTGGTCGTATAAACATCGTCATCTATCTTTATACCCATGCTTTTGAGCCTGTTGAAAACTCTTGTTATCTGCGGAACGGCAAGTCCCATCTCTTCAAGCTCTGCTGCCCTGTGGAACACCTTTACGGTGTCATCGTAGCAATACAGCTTTGCCTTGTTCATCACAAGTATTTTTGAAACGTTCTTAGCGATATCCTCCATTGAATGAGATACGATAAGAACGGTATTTTTCTTTTCCTGATGATACTCTTTTATAAGCCCCAGTATCTGTTCTCTTCCCTTTGGATCGAGTCCGCTGGCAGGCTCATCAAGTATCAGCACCTTTGGCTCCATAGCCATAACGCCCGCAATTGCAACACGCCTTTTTTGTCCGCCCGAAAGCTCAAACGGCGATTTATCAAGCAGGTCGGGAGTAAGTCCCACCATTCTGGCGGTCTCCTTTATCCGCTTGTCTATCTCCTTGTTATCAAGCCCCATATTTTTCGGACCGAATGCAATATCCTTATAGCAGGTCTCCTCAAACAGCTGATACTCGGGGTACTGGAAAACAAGTCCCACCTTAAAGCGCACGGGACGCAGCTTTGCTTTATCGTCCCACAGCTTTTCGCCATCTATGTACACCTCTCCCTTTGTCGGCTTCATAAGCCCGTTGAAGTGCTGTATCAGCGTAGATTTTCCCGAGCCCGTGTGCCCGATGATACCCACCATTTCGCCTTGCTCTATCTCAAGGTCAACATTATCCACAGCGACCTTGCGAAACGGCGTACCTTCGCCGTAGATATATGTCAGGTCTTGTGTTTTTATAATAGCCAATTCTTTTCTCTCCGATTATTCACATCAAACCGTTTCGTTGATGTCTGTGTTCTGCGTTCCACGGGAATACCTGTATATCCCGGCAGCGCAGCAATTCATTCCTGCTTTCCTTTTAAAAGTCCGTACAGCGCCTGCACGCACTCATCCTCGGTGATTATCTCATCCGAGATATCATACCCCTGTTTTTTCAGGAAGTCAGCTATCTCCGTCACCTGCGGCACATCAAGCCCGAGGTTGCGCATAACATCTACCTGTGAAAAGACCTTTTGCGGAACATTATCCATTATCTTCTCACCGCCGTCTATCACCACTACCCTTTCAGCCTGCGCAGCTTCCTCCATATAGTGCGTAATGAGCACGATAGTTACTCCCTGCTCCTTATTGAGCATTTTTATGGTCTTCATTACCTCATTCCTGCCGTGCGGGTCAAGCATCGCCGTTGGCTCGTCAAGCACTATGCAGTCAGGCTGCATAGCGATGATGCCTGCTATGGCGACTCTCTGCTTCTGTCCGCCCGACAGCTTATGCGGAGCGTGCATACGGTATTCATACATTCCCACCGTTTTGAGTGCTTCGTCAACACGCCTGCGTATCTCGCCCGGCTCAACACCGAGGTTTTCAAGCGCAAACGCAACGTCCTCCTCAACGATAGTTGCAACAATCTGGTTATCGGGGTTCTGGAACACCATTCCCACACGCTTGCGTATAGGCAGAAGATTTTCTTCCCTTATCGTGTCCAGTCCGTCCACCATGACCTCCCCTTTTTCGGGGAGGTTTATGGCGTTTATACATTTTGCAAGAGTTGATTTTCCCGAGCCGTTATGGCCCAGCACAGCCACGAACTCGCCCTTTTCAATGTCAAGGTCTATCCCCTTGAGCACCGTGTTTTTTACAGGCGGTTCTTCAGCCTCGTTGATATAAGAAAATTCAAGTCCCTTGATGTGGATATAACTCATTTTACTTTCCTTTTATGAGGCGTTAGTCCTCGTCCTTCTTCTCGTCCTCGTCCTTATCCTTCTTGAAAAATCCTGTTACAGCGTCCTTTGCCTTTTCAAGATTTTCCTTTGTGGCAAGCTCCTTAGCCTTGTCCTTAACGTCGTCGGGGATCTTGTCCAGAAGGTCCTCTGCCTTGTCCTTGATGCTTTCAATTCCCATTGTTTTTTCCTCCTGAAAAAATATATTTGAAAAGCGCAGGGCACAAAGCCCCTTGCATTTTCAGCGATTTTATTATTCTATGTCATCTTCACAGTACCCGAGCACTTCCCTGTCGATATCTCTTTCGACCTCCGTTTCGGTCTGCTTGTATGATACCAAAAGATTTTTCAAAAGCCGGATATCCGCAGGTCTGTCATGCTCAAACAGCCCGCATTTTATTCCCAGCGCTGTGAGCTTATCATTTATCTGCAATACTCTGCTTATTCCGTCACCGTCGATATAATCGCACTCGTACAGATACTCACCGCATTCGATGCGGCGCTTTATCTCGGAGATCGGAACCTCCTCATAGCTGCGCATTATCTTTGCAACCGCAGCTGTGAACTTATCCGCCTTGATACCGACACTGCTGTTCATATTACTGTTCACCTATCTGCCATATTGCCGTTGAACCGCACGGCAGCACGCTTCCCGTTGCCTTTACGGGCAAGCCTATCTCATCAGCAGTCACGCTTCCTCCGAGCTTTGTGCAAAGCACATCTTTTAAAATATATGCCATTACCGAAGGCGAAAGCCCTGTGGTGTAGCTGTTGAGCAAAAAGAACAGCGGCTTGTCGCTCAGCACTCCCGCACAGGTCTGCACAAGGTCATAAATGCAGTCCTCCAGCTTCCAGACTTCTCCGCCGGGACCTCTGCCATAAGACGGCGGATCCATAACAATAGCGTCATATCTTCTTTCACGTCTTATCTCTCTGCGCACGAACTTTTCGCAGTCATCTACCAGCCAGCGTATCGGCTTATCGGCAAGTCCCGAAGCCTGTGCATTCTCTCTTGCCCACTGCACCATGCCCTTTGAGGCATCAACGTGCGCCACGCTTGCGCCTGCATTTGCACAGGCAAGTGTTGCACCTCCGGTGTACGCAAACAAGTTCAGCACATTTATCGGTCTGCCTGCCTGCTTTATTTTTTCAGCCATAAAGTCCCAGTTTACAGCCTGCTCGGGAAAAAGCCCCGTGTGCTTGAAGCCTGTCGGGCGGATGTTGAATTTCAGCTCGCCGTAGTTTATCTGCCAGCTCTGCGGCAGCTTTCTGCGGAACTCCCACTGTCCGCCGCCCTTATCCGAGCGGTGATATATCCCGTCCGCCTTGTGCCACATTTCACTTCTTTTGGGTGACTTCCAGATTATCTGCGGATCGGGGCGCACCAGCGTCACATCTCCCCAGCGCTCCAGCTTATCGCCGCTTGAAGTGTCCAATATTTCGTACTCTTTCCATTTTTCACAGACTCGCATCGTTTCATTCCTTTTCGCCGTAAATACGTTCTATCGCCTCGGCAATATTCTTGGCGTATTCGGTGATAACGCCTGTTTTTTTGCCTTCTATCATAACTCTCACCAGCGGCTCGGTGCCCGATTCACGAACAAATATCCTGCCCTCAGTGCCGAGCTTTGCGCTGTATTCAACTATCATCTGTGTTATCTCGCTGTTTTCGTGCCACTTGCTCTTATTGTCCTCCAGCACCCTTGCGTTGACAAGTATCTGCGGATTAGCCGTCATTATCTTGCCAAGCTCGCTCAGCTTGCTGTCAGAGCGTTTCATCACAGTCATCAGCTTGGTGCCCACGAGCAATCCGTCGCCCGTAGTTTCGTCATCAAGGAAAATGATATTGCCCGACTGCTCACCGCCGAGGTTGCAGCCCGAACGCTTCATTTCATCAATAACGTTTATCATGCCGATCTTTGCAGCGGTGGTAACTATGCCCGCCTGCCTTGCGAATTTATAAAAGCCCGAATTGGTCATCTTGGTAACAACGCAGCTGTTGTTTTTCAGCTTTTTGGTGAACTGCATATACGCAGCGAATATCGCCATCAGCTTATCGCCGTCTATCACCTTTCCAAGCTCGTCCACAGCCATACATCTTGCGCCGTCGCCGTCTAAAGCCAGCCCCAGATCGCAATGCTCCTCAACGACCGTTCTTATAAGCCCCTCCATATTCAGCGTACCGCATTCCCTGTTGATATTCACTCCGTCGGGCAGGTCATTTATGGTTATCACCGTTGCACCAAGACCTCTGAATATCTTTCCTGCACATTCGCACGCTGCACCGTTAGCGCAATCGACAGCGACTTTGATCCCGTGATAGTCGGTATCGACCATTTTGAGCATTTTTCTTATATAGTCCCACTGCCCGTCCTTATCATAATAGATATGTCCTATCTCATCGCCGTCTTTAAAGTCGAATTTGCGCTCCTGTCCGGCAAGCGCCTGTATCTCGTCCTCAGCATTTCTGCTTATCCTGAAGCCGTCAGCTCCGAATATTTTCACGCCGTTATACTCAAAGCTGCTTATGCCTGCGGTTATCATAATTCCTGCGCAGGCTGAGTTCTTTTTAACGAGCATTGCCACCGCAGGAGTCGGAACGACTCCCACCAGCACCGCATCTACGCCCATTGAGCATATACCGCTCACCAGCGCAGACTGAAGCACATCGCCCGAAACTCTTGTATCTACCCCGACTATGATCTTAGGCTTTTCAGCCTGTCTGCACATATACCAAGCCACAGCTCTGCCGATAAGCATAGCTGTTTCACAGGTTAATCCAGTTACGGCGATCCCTCTCGCACCGTCAGTACCGAATAGTTTTTCCATAGCCTTTATCATGCCCGATATTCCGGCATACCCTTCCTTAAAATTTTATTTTTTCCTCATTTCAAAGCATCGTCTGTCCGTCTTTTAATATCCCAAGATGCTTATATGCAAGCTCGGTAGCACATCTTCCCCTCGGTGTTCTTGAAATAAAACCGAGCTGCATCAGATACGGCTCACAAACGTCCTCCAGCGTAACGGCTTCTTCACCGATAGCCGAGGCGAGCGTTTCCAGTCCCACAGGGCCTCCGCCGTAGCCGTTTATTATCATTCCCAGCATTCTTCTGTCAAGACTGTCAAGTCCCAGCGGATCAACATCCATCTGGTTCAGGGCGATCTTTGCGATCTCCTGCGTTATCCTGCCGTTGCCCATAACATCGGCAAAATCCCTTACACGTTTGAGCAGCCTGTTTGCAATTCTCGGTGTGCCCCTTGAACGCTTGGCTATCTCCTGCGCACCTGCCGTTTCGCACGGCACGCCAAGGATATTCGCACTTCGCTTGACTATATCACACAGCTGGTCGGGAGTGTAAAGCTCCAGCCTTTGTATCACTCCGAACCTGTCACGCAAAGGCGAGGTCAGCTGACCTGCTCTTGTTGTTGCACCTATCAGCGTGAATTTGTTCAAATCTATCCTTATGCTTCTTGCGGCAGGGCCTTTTCCCATGATTATATCCAGTGCATAATCCTCCAGTGCCGGATACAGCACTTCCTCCACCTGCCTTGAAAGCCTGTGTATCTCGTCAATAAACAGCACATCGCCCTTTTCAAGGTTTGTCAGCAGTGCCGCAAGGTCGCCCGGCTTTTCTATCGCAGGACCCGATGTTATGCGTATGTTCACACCCATCTCGTGAGCGATTATAGTCGAAAGCGTTGTTTTGCCAAGTCCCGGAGGACCGTACAAAAGCACATGGTCAAGGCTGTCGCCACGCTTTTTGGCTGCCCGGATATATATCGAAAGGTTATCCTTTACTTTTTCCTGCCCGATGTATTCCGCAAGCGTCTTCGGGCGCAGGCTGACCTCAAAGTCCTCGCTCTCGTCCTTAGTCACCTGCGGCGCAACGAGCCTGCCTGCGTAGTCGTTTTCTATTTCAAATCCGCCTTTTTCAATCAAGCCTTACACCTCTTTTTACTTCTGCTCCTTTTTGTTCACGCCGAACACCTCGTCCGCAGCCTCGGTCATTTCCCTTGACCATTCGTGACCCGTGTGCTGTATCTTCACCCACGGACACATCTGCGCATAGTTCTCATCGTGAACGATGTCATACGGCGAGCCGTATGCGCTGTCGTGGCTCTCGTAGAGCACTCTGCCCTTGTGTATCATCTCGCACGGGAATTCGCCCTGCGGCGGGTCATCAAGCCTGTCAAAGATCTCCTTGTCTATCTCAAAAAGGTAAAAATCGCCTCTGTCCCAGTCCTTTGCGGTATATAGGTTGTTTTCCTCGTCATAGCAAGCCTTCCAGCCAAGCCCCTCTTTAAATCGCATACCTTTACCCTTTCACTGCGTAAAACCGCACTGCATATATGATGCCCGGAAAAGCTCACAAGCTGCAAAGCTCGCATCTTCAAACATCTTCAAATGCTCTTTTATGTTTATAGGGAAAAACTCCACGCCGTCCCTCGCAATATGCGCCTGTGTCTCCTCCTGTTTGTTTATTCTGTTTCCTTTATATCTTTTCCTTAAAACTTCGCCAGCCCTATCAGCGCTTTCTTGATAAGCTCCTCAACAGGCAGGCTCGGATCAAGCTGCGAGATGACCGAAAGCGCCTCGCCCTCGGTATACCCCAACACAACCAGCGCCGTTACCGCCTCATCAACATTGCTTCCCTGAGGTATTATCGTCTGCGTGCTTTCGCCCCGTACAGATATATTGCCGCCCTTTGCGACCTTGTCTTTAAGTTCAAGCACTATCTTCTGCGCTATCTTCGTGCCGATGCCCTTTATCTTGGTCAGTGCCTTATAATCGCCCGTTGCCACCGCAAGTGCGAACTGCGACGGCGTGAGCGCCGAAAGTATCGAAACTGCGGCTTTGGGACCTACTCCCGAAACGGTTATCAGCATCTTGA
>DFFV01000108.1 GCA_002371625.1 Ruminococcus sp. UBA3767 | reverse complement strand
CGGGGTTCAAAGGTGAGATAACACTTGAGCTGTTTAATGCAAACAGGTGTGCGATAGAGCTTACCGCAGGACGCAGAGTTGGACAGCTGGTGTTTGCGAAAATGGACTGCGCTGCACAGGATCCGTATAACGGGAAATATCAGGGACAAACAGGGGCGACAGGCTCACGGGTGTTCATGGACAATGATAAATAAGAAAAGACGGCTTTATGCCGTCTTTTTGTTTTTTCCTGCCTTGGTGAACTTCTGTGAAAACTGCGAAAGTATTATCGCCGCAAACATTATCGCGCATCCGATCACTTCGCGCAGCGTGAGCCGTTCACCGAGAATGACCGCCGCACAAAGCACCCCGAATACCGACTCCATACAAAGCAGCAGCGAGGCAAGCGTCGCCTCTGTGTACTTCTGCCCGATTATCTGCAAGGTGTAAGCCACACCGCAGCTCATCACACCCGCGTACAAAAGCGGAACGGCTGCATCGAAAATGCCGCTGAGCTTCGGCTCTTCAAATATGAACATCGCTATCCCCGAAAGCGTCCCGCCCACAAGGAACTGCATCGCAGAAAGCCGCAGCCCGTCAGAGCCTGCCGTGAACTTTTCTATCAGCAGTATGTGCAGGGCAAATACCGCCGCACAGCCTATCGCAAGCAGGTCGCCCCTGTTCAGACCACCCAGGTCCTTTGGGTCAACGCACAGAAAATACAGCCCCGCAAATCCCAGTATCACGCACAGCCACGTCATCAGCGGCGTGCGCTTTTTTATAAAAAGACTGAATATCGGCACAAAGAATATGTACAGCGCCGTGATGAACGCTATCTTGCCCGACTGCGTGTATAAAAATGCGTGCTGCTGAATGTTGCTCGCCACAAAGAATACCACGCCAAGCAGCGCCCCCTGCCAAAGCGCCTTTCTGTCCGATATCTTCTTTTCTGCAAGCTGCGCCGCAGTCAGCTTTTTTGCCGAAAGCCTGCCGCGCACCAGTATGAACGGCGCAAGCACCGCCGCACCCATCGTCATACGCACCGCGTTAAATGTGAAAGCCTGTACGCTCTGCATACCCTTGCTCTGTGCGGTGAACGCCGCGCCCCATATCAGCGCCGTGAGCAAAAGCAAAAGCGCACCCTTTGCCTGAGTCCTGCCCTGCATATCTTCCCTCCGCATTCGTTTTTACCAAATATGAATGATAGCACAAAACCGCATATTCATCAAGTATATTGTGTGAATAAATTATTTTAATAATTTCCGCAAATTATGTCATAAAACGTAAACAAACAAGTGGTATATTAAGAACAATACTATAATAAGGGAGTATATCCTGTTATGAAGAAACAGATCAAAAAACTGTTGGCAGTTGCTGTTTCGGCAGTTCTGATAATGGCAGGCTGTTCCGAAACGGACAGCAGCGACAGCTCAAAGTCGCAAAACAGCTCTGAGATAAGCGAAAGCTCGCAGAGCACGGCGGAAACTACCGACGGAGTCGATGATTCTGCTATCGCAGATGTTATCCCGTGGGAAGGTGAGGGGAATGATCCTATGGGAAGCGCTCAGGGCGATGATAACAGCAGTTCGGCTTCGGCAGGCAGCAGCTCAAAGGCTGATACGCAAAGCACAAGCTCGTCTTCGGGCACATCTGCTGCAAGCGCAGCCACACAGGCACAGGGCGGCGCAAACTCGGCTGCACCCGCTGCAAAGCCTGCACAGCCTGCAAAGCCTGCGGCATCACCTGCAAAACCTGCGGCAACGCCTACTCCTGCCCCTGCACCTACACCTGCATCGGGAACACCTGTGCAAAGACACGGTGCGCTGAGAGTGAGCGGCAACCATATAGTTGACAGTCACGGGCAGGCATTTATGCTGCAGGGAATGTCAACACACGGCATAATGTGGGAAACCTTCTCCAATATCCTTTCGCAAAGCTCGCTGAAAGTCCTGCGTGACGACTGGAAGTGCAACGCTGTGAGAATTGCGATGTACACTGAGGAGTGGGGCGGTTACACAACAGGTTCAAGCTATGCCGCACAGGCAAAGCAGAAGGTGATGAACGGCGTTGCAAATGCGACCAATCTTGGAATGTACGTTATCATCGACTGGCATATCCTCAAGGACGGAAATCCGCTGAAGCATCAGAGCGAGGCTATCGCTTTCTTCAAGGATATGGCGAACCGATACAAAAACTACAACAACGTTATTTTTGAGCTTTGCAACGAGCCAAACGGCGGCGTTACATGGGCTTCGCAGATAAAGCCGTACTGCCAGGCTGTCGTGAATGCGATAAGAGGCACCGGAGCTAAAAACCTTATTATCTGCGGAACAGGCACATGGAGCCAGGACATAAACCAGGTGGTCGGCAATAAGCTCTCGGACAGCAACTGTGCTTACACCCTGCATTTTTACGCAAGAACGCACACCGATTGGCTCAGGAAGCGCTTGCAGGACTGTTATAACAGCGGACTGCCTGTGCTGGTAACGGAGTTCGGCACCTGCGATGCAAGCGGAAACGGCGGCTTTGATGAAAACCAGACAAGGCAGTGGTATAACCTGCTCAGAAGCCTGAAGGTCGGCTGGTTCAACTGGTCGGCAAGCAACAAGGCTGAAACAGCTTCGGCATTTGTGCCGGGAACGAACCTTGCGGCGATAAGCGCAGGCGAATCACAGCTGACGCAGAGCGGAAAGCTGATAAGAAATCTGTTCAGAGCCAATGCGGCGAACACCTGAGGAAGTGCTTTATGAGAGTTGAAGATGTGAACGTATATAAAAGCAGGATAAAACAAGTGCTCATCACGCAGGAGGAGATAGAGCGTGAGGTAAAGCGTGCGGCAGGCTACATAGACTCGCTTTACGACGGCAAGCCGATAATGCTGGTGGGTATACTCAAAGGCTCGTTCGTATTCCTTGCCGATGTGTGCAAAAGGGTGAGCGTTCCGTGCGAGCTGGGATTTATGTGCGTTAAAAGCTACTTTGATGGCACCGATCCTTCGGGAGAGGTCAGGATAGTAATGGACCTTGACAGAGATATAAGCAATTACCACGTTGTTATCTGCGAGGATATAATCGACACGGGCAGAACGCTTGCAAAGCTGAAAAATATGCTTGGCGAAAGAAAACCGCTCTCGCTGGATATAATAACGCTGCTGGACAAGCCCGAAAGACGTGAGGCTGAGATAAAAGCGGACCTGTCGCTTTTCACTATACCCGATAAGTTCGTGATAGGCTACGGGCTGGACTGTGCGGAGTATTACAGAAATCTGCCGTATATAGCGGTATACAGCGAAGAATGAGAATAAAGCAAACGGCTCTTTGCAAGGCATTGAGCCGTAGTTTATGAGGTGAGGATAATGAGCATCACGGTAAATATCTTCTACACGGGAGAAAACGGCAGTGCAAAAAGGTTTGCACAGGAAATGGAGCGCAGCGGTACCGCAGAGCTTATCAGGCAGGAAAAAGGCAACCTGCGTTATGAATACTTTGTGCCGATGAACGACAGCGAAACTGTGCTGCTGATAGACAGCTGGGAGGATCAGGAGGCGATAGACAGGCACCATGCCTCGCCTATGATGGAAACAGTTGCAAAGCTGCGTGAAAAATACGATCTGCACATGAGCGTGCAAAAATACGTTCCGGCGCAGGAGAGCGCTGAGGACAAAAAATTTATAAGAGAATAAAGAAGGTTAGTTTAGGTTGGATAGGATATCGTTTTTCAGGGATCTTGCGATAATCATAGTTTCGGCAAAGCTGTTCGGACTGATAGCAGCAAAGCTGAAAGCACCGCAGGTGGTTGGAGAGATAATTGCGGGACTTATAATAGGACCGAGCATTTTCGGAGTGGTGAAGCAGTCGGATTACATCTCGCTGCTGGCTGAGATAGGCGTTATAATGATAATGTTCTCTGCGGGACTTGAAACAAATCTGAGGGAGCTGGTCAAAACAGGACCCAAAGCGCTGCTTGTGGCGCTGGTGGGTGTGTTTGTGCCGCTGTGCGGAGGAACACTTTTGTACAGCTGCTTTTACGGATTTGAAGCGGTCGGCTCGGAGGGGTTTTACAGGGCAGTGTTCATCGGAACGATACTCACAGCTACATCTGTGGGTATCACCGTGCAGACGCTCAAGGAGCTTGGGCATATAAAAGAGCACGTTGGTACGCTGATAACCAGCGCTGCGATAATTGATGATATAATCGGCATCATCGTGCTAACGTTCGTTATCGGCTTCAAAAACCCCGATTCAAAGCCGATGGTCGTTGTAAGGAACGTACTGCTTTTCTTTGTCTGCGCTATATGCGTGGGAATGCTGATGTACTATATTTTCAAGTTTATCGACAAGCGTCATCCGCATCAGCGCAGAGTTCCTATACTCGGACTTGCACTTTGTATGTTCTTTGCATTTGCGGCAGAGGAGTTTTTCGGTATTGCCGATATCACGGGCGCTTATGTTGCGGGACTTATCCTTTGCAACCTCAACGATTCGGAGTATATCGCAAGAAAGATAGACATCAACTCGTATATGATCTTCGGGCCTGTCTTTTTTGCAAGCATAGGGCTTAAAACCGAGTTCAACGGCTTTACGGCATCGCTGCTGGCATTTTCGCTGTGCTTTGTGGCAGTGGGACTTATCACCAAGGTGATCGGCTGCGGACTGACTGCAAAGCTGATGAAGTACAGCTGGAACGAGAGCCTGAAGGTCGGCGTGGGAATGATGACACGAGGCGAGGTCGCACTGATAGTGGCGCAAAAGGGACTTTCGGTCGGTATGCTGGAAGCAAAGTATTTCGCCTCGGTGATACTGCTGATAATAGTTTCATCCGTCACAACGCCTATCGTGCTGAAGCTGCTTTACAGGCATTCGCACGGCAATAAGCGCACAGACGATGAAAATGACCAACAGCAGACAGAGCAGACACAGCAGGAGACTGTGCAGACGTAAACGCAGGGAGGGTGCATCATGGTAGTATTTTTCAGCGGAACGGGAAACAGCGAGTATTGTGCAAGGTATATCGCAAAGCTGATAGGCGATGAAGCGGTGAACAGCGCACGATACATAAGAAATAAACAGATAGCGCAGCTTTCTTCGGAAAAGCCGTGGGTGTTCGTTACGCCGACTTATGCGTGGAAAATACCCAGAGTGTTCGCCAGCTTTCTGCGCCAGAGCAGCCTTACGGGCAACAAGAACGCTTATTTTGTTATGACCTGCGGCGGCTCTATCGGCGGTGCGGCAGGCGGACTGCTTGATATCTGCAAGGAAAAGGGAATGCGCTTCAGGGGCGTAAAGCAGATAGTTATGCCCGAAAATCTGATAACCATGTTCAAGGCTCCCGAAAAGGATGAGGCAAGACAGATCGTTGACAAGGCTTCGCCCGTTATTGCGCAGTGCGCCGAAACTATACTTTCGGGCAGGAGCTTTGAAAAGCCAAAGTACGGTTTCCTCAGCTTTTTGCAGAGCGAGGTCTCAAACCCGTTCTTCTACAAGGCAGCCGTAAAGGCGGATAAGTTCTATGCGACAGATGCCTGCGTGGGCTGCGGCACCTGCGCCGAAAAGTGCGTTATGGGCAACATAACCATGAAAAACGGAAGACCCGAATGGGGTAACAACTGCACACAGTGCATGGCTTGTATCGGTTGCTGTCCAAAGCAGGCTGTGGAGTACGGTAAGGCTACAAAGGGCAAAACAAGATACCATTGCCGCAGCTTTGAAGGGTAAAAATGCAGAGTCCGGTGCTCCGCATTTGTGCGGAGCTTTAGTCTGTCGATAAACTATGAAATCAATACTTGTTTGACCGAAGGGTTTTAAAGGGGCGATCGGAAAGCCCCTTATCAGGGCGGTCGGAGTTTTATATGGTCCAGCCTTTGGCTGAGTGTATCATCCGGAATAGAGTCTTGCAAAAAAACTGAAGCGCCGCACTTTTTGCGGAGTTTTTTGTTGTCCGAAATGTAGATAAGCAGCGTGCAGGTTTGTGGAAAGTGTTGAAAAATACGGTGCTATATGCTGTTTGTGTTGAATTGAGGGAGATTATATGGTATACTTTTTGTATATCGGGAGGTATAGGAACTGATGAAGAAAAAACACCTGGGCAAGATCGTGTTTGCCCTGTTCATTGCGGTGTTTGTCGGGTGCTGCTTTGCGCAGGCACCGATAACACAAGCGGTAGGCTCGATGTGGGCGCTGCTGCCGCCGATAGTTGCTATCGGGCTTGCACTGATGACCAAGGAGGTCTATTCCTCGCTGTTTATCGGTATCATAACGGGAAGCGTGGTCTTTGCGATAGCCTCGGACACGGGTTTCCCGGGAGTGTTCAATACGATAGTCAGGGACGGCTTTGTTGCGAACCTGGCTGATGCGGATAACGTGGGTATACTTCTTTTCCTGGTAGTGCTGGGCGTTATAGTCGTGCTGATGAACAAGGCGGGCGGAAGCAGAGCTTACGGCGAGTGGGCTGCAAAGCATATAAAGACCCGTGCAGGAGCGAGCCTTTCAACATTTCTGCTGGGCGTGCTGATATTTGTGGACGATTATTTCAACTGCCTTACAGTCGGCTCGGTAATGAGACCTGTTACGGATAAGCATAAGGTATCAAGGGCAAAGCTGGCTTACCTGATAGATGCTACCGCTGCACCTGTGTGCATCATCGCACCGATTTCTTCGTGGGCTGCTGCGGTCAGCGGAACGGTAAAGGGCGTTAACGGGATACAGCTTTTCATAAGGACGATACCTTATAATCTTTATGCGCTGCTTACGCTGGCAATGGTGGTGTACATTGCAATTTCGGGTGTTGATTTCGGAAAGATGAAGCTGCACGAGGATAATGCTAAAAAGGGCGACCTTTTCACTTCCAAAAGCACCGTTTACCCCGAGGACGCCAAGCCCGAGCATACGAGAGGAAAGGTCATCGACCTGTTGCTGCCGGTTATTATCCTTATAGCTATGTGCGTGCTGGGAATGCTGTATACGGGCGGATTTTTCAGCGGAGCAGGCTTTGTTGATGCGCTTGCCGAGTGTAACGCTTCCTACGGATTATCTCTTGGCTCGATAGGCGCACTGCTCATAATAATAGTTTACTACCTCGGCAGAAGGGTGCTGTCTTTTTCACAGTGCATGGACGCAATACCTGCGGGCTTCAAGCAGATGGTGCCTGCGATACTGATACTTACCTTCGCATGGACGCTCAAGACCATGACCTCCAATCTTGAAGCAGGCACTTTCGTTTCACAGCTCGTTGAAAGCGCTTCTGCGGTAAGGATACTGCTGCCTGCGATACTTTTTGTCGTTGCTCTGGGGCTTTCTTTTGCAACGGGAACATCGTGGGGTACGTTCGGCATACTTATCCCGATAGTTACCGAGGTTTTCAGGGACGATCTGGCATCTGTAACGACCTCGGGTTCTATACCCGCCACCGTGATAATCTGCATTTCAGCCTGCCTTGCAGGAGCTGTCTGCGGCGACCATTGCTCGCCTATCTCGGATACAACGATAATGGCATCTACCGGAGCGCAGTGCGACCACGTTAACCACGTTGAAACACAGCTCCCTTATGCGATGACAGTTGCCGGTGTCTGCGTCTGCGGATATATCCTTTCGGGCTTTGTGCAGAACGTGTTCGTGGTGCTGGGCTGTTCGCTTGCGGCAATGGCAGGCGTGCTTATTCTGATAAAACATATCGAAAAAAGCTCAAATAATAAGATCGTTGAAAAAAAAGGCGAAAAAACATAAGAATCAGTGGTTGACAAATCTGTGGAATGATAGTATAATTGTAAATAATGGTACAGATATATAGGGAGTGGTAAAAATTAATACAAATGAGAAAAAGGATTACAGGAACGAAAGCATTCTTAAGCTCTGTGAGTTTTATCCGTTGTACAGAAAGTTTATTTGCGATCTTTACACCAAGGATGACTTCAAGCTGACAAAAACACAGCAGATGATAGTGATGTCGCTGTGGATACACAAGAGTATGTCGCTCACACACCTTGCTGCGCAGATAAGCACATCTAACGAGCAGGCTACAAGGGCAGTGGGACAGCTTGTAAAAATGGGCTGCGTTACAAGAGCCAGAAACGAGATCAATCGTCGTGCGATCGATATACAGCTGACCGATAAGGCTGTTGAGATGATCGAGGAAACGCAGAAAAAGGCTCTTGAAAGGATCCCCGAAACTCTCAGGAGCATGAGCGATGAGGACGCAAAAACGCTTGCTGAAAGTCTCGACAAGGTAGGAGATATACTGATCCGTTATTACGACAGCCAGAAGCCTTTCTGATATGGACGCAAAAAACGGGCGCAGTATGCGCAAAGGAAAGGAAAAGAAGAAAAAGCAGCCTCAGGGCAGCTGTGAGAGCTGTGCGAACTATGCTTTCGATGATGAATATGAGCAGTATATATGCATGGTAGACCTTGACGAAGACGAGTATTATCGTTTTCTCAATGAGCCTAATTACGCCTGCCCGTACTTCAAACTCGATGATGAGTACGCAATAGTAAGAAAACAGAATTGAGAAAAAGTGCTTGCCACCTATTGACAAGCACTTTTGTTTGTGGTATACTATTATAGCTGTGAAAAATACAGCATAATAAACTGTGGAGAAGTCGCCTAGCCCGGTTTATGGCGCACGACTGGAACTCGTGTATGGGTTGATAGCTCATCGAGGGTTCGAATCCCTCCTTCTCCGCCAAAATTCCAAGATTTCCCAAGTTCTTGAAACGCCGAGAACTTGGGTTTTTCTTTGCCCAAACCTCGATTTTACGCGGTTTGCGGGCGATCTTCGTGGAAACTCAAGGCCTGTTTTGAATGCTCATTTTCCAAATATTCCTTTCGATTTCCATGAAGATCACACGAAAATCACACATTTTGCAAAACGTAAAATCACACGAAAAAATGTGCCTGAAACGACGCATCTACGTGATTTGAGCGATGTTGAAATTTCGCTCTCCTCTTAAAAAAATCACACGATTTTTTCAGCCGTTTTCTACCGTTTTACCGTTGTTTTCAGCATCTTTATCATGCAGTATTCCGAGAAAGTAATCGTCGATCATCTGCTGATATCTGTCCTCAAGGGGCTTTGTAGTATGCGTATATACTTGCTTGAGTATATTATTTGATGCCCATCCGCCAAGCTTCTGGATATACTCATCGGCAACACCCAGATCATTAGCTGATGTAGCGAACAGATGACGGAGCTGATGAAATGTTATAACAATGCCGTTTCTTGCCATGTACCTGTGGAAGTTCTGCGAAACCTGATTATAGCTCCTATCAACTATGTAGTCATCTGAGCTGTTATGTGGCTGCGCCATTATCATCTTGTAAAGATACGGAGGCAGGCTGATAGTGCGGTTACTTCCCTCGTTTTTGGTAACATCACGCTTTTCGTCTTTCTCAACGCCAAGATATACACGAGTGCGGCAGACAGTGATATGAGAGTGATCCTTTGATATGTCGCTGTATTTCAGACCTCTTACCTCTGACACTCTGAGCGAGAGCCACATTGCCAGAAGGCAAGGCAGTTCAAACTCGGTACCCTTGATAGCGTTTATTACTTCTCTCGCTGACGGAAGTTCTTTTTTCACCGCTTTTGCTGCAGGGATCGTGATCCTTTTGCAGAGATGATAGTCATAGCCCTGTGCAACCAGAGCACTGTTTATAAGGCTTAATGCAGATTTAAGCGTCTTTCTTGAACTGCCCTTGTCTCTGTAATCGGCATTGACCGCAGCCTGAACGTCCAGTATCTTCAGCTCGGATATCTTTGTCAGCATGATCGACTGGAGTCTGTTGTTCAGGATTATGTTATAACCGTTGAGAGTCGAAGGAGCAATTATGTCTTTGCGGGAATTTATGTATTTCTCCAGCGCCGCAGCTACCGTCAGCTCATCAGGATCAATACCTACGCCGTGTCTCGCCTTATAATCGGCAGCCATCTTCTCTGCCTCCCACCAAGTTTTAGCTAAAAATGACTTTACTATTCTCTTACCGTTGTTATCGTAACCGATAAACAGCTGTTTTCTGAATTTGCCCGAGCTGAGCTGTCCGGGCATTCTTTTTTTGTTCTTTTTCATAGTGATTACATCCTTTCATTAGATCAAAAATACGATCAGGCAGGATGTAATTCGGACATATAAATTTTAGCACAATCCTGCATGATTGTAAAGCCCCTATTGCTCGATATTGTTCGGTATAATATCCATGATCGAAAGCCCCGTGTGGACAAGCAGCGACTCGATCTGCCCTATGGTCAGATTACCTGCATTTTTTTCGTATGTGCGCAGCGTCTTGGTGCAAACGCAAAGATAGTCCGCAAGCTGTGCATCGCTGATGTCCATAACTGACTGGTAATACCGTATTTTCGCCCATATCACTTTTTGCAGCGGGGCGGTTTTTTCACTTTTTGCTGACATAGTATTCTCCCTTACATTACGAATTCATCATCGTCATCGAAAAACTCAATGTGTTTTTCATTTGCCTGCTCGTGGGTGAGCATACCGCGCATCTCATCGATCTGCTGCTTAACACTGCGCTCAAGCTCATCAAGAGAGTCCTTTATCTTTGTGCTGCACTCGGAGGATACAGTCGGTGAAAAATAATCATCAAAGTTAAACAGAGAGTAATAAAAATCGTTGCTGATCATACGCCTGATGATATGTTTGAGCACTTCGTTGCGAGAGCCCTCCGGAATAATTGTTATGTAGTTTATAACATCCTCTTCGCAGATATCATGGAAATCAAGGTTGATCCTTGAAGAACCCTTTGGTTCACATAGTTTTGCATGCTCCGGAACTGTCCGAAACGACAGCGGTTCTTTTCGCACAAAGGCATCTATTGCCTTTTTAAAAACGATAGTTGGATCAAATATCCCGCCATAAGCGATAGATATCAGGTCGCTGTCGTAAGACGCATTAAGACGTAACTGAAACATCATTGATTTTACCTCCTGTGTTTTTTCGGTTGGTTTGCTTCTTTGTTTATATTATAGCAGACTCCAAAGTCGTTGACCATGAATTTTGAGTTCATGCTCCAAAACGCCGAAAACACGCTGCTTCCGAGCGATTTATGCTGAAAAAACCGATAAAAACATATAAAAATACGCTCCTAAAACAAAGAAAAGCCCGATTCTGCGGGCTTTACAAGCATGAACTGAAAGTTCATGGTCAGAAACAAACTGATACTATAGTAAGGATAGCAAAATGCAGAATGCCCCTAAGAAAAATACAAGCTTTACCACACAATGACGAGTGCTCGCACCAAATCAAAGAATATACCCACAGTTTACTTGAAATTATCACAAACATGTGTTATACTGTAGAAAACATTACGAAAGGAGTTGCCTGAAAATGAACAGGTCTGCTATTTTTACAAATCTGTATAGTGAGTTGTATCTGGGTCTCGTTCTCGTCCTCGAAAACGAAGAGGCTCTTATTGTGCTGCGTACAGATGATAGTGGACAAACGTTCAGGTGACGCTTTGAGGTGTTCATCCTTATAACGCATAACACCGTCTGTACAAAGCAGGCGGTGTATTTTTATGCCCATTTTGCCCGTGTGATGGGTGCACAGCGTGCACCACGCTTGTCCGCCTTTGGAAAGCCTTTGTTCAGGCAGAGGCTTCGATTGACGGCGGGCTTGACTTTGATATTTGCCCGTGTGATGGAATTTGGTATACATACTTGTCTCAGACACAAGGTTGTGGGAGTTCGAATCTCCCCACGGGTATTGCACATTTGATATTTGTCCGTGTGATGGAACTGGCATACATACTTGGCTAAGAACCAAGGTTCTGAGAGTTCGAATCTCTCCACGGATACTACGCAGGATTGGCGCAACAGGAAGACGCAGCAGCTTCAAAAACTGTCCGTTAAGGGTTCGACTCCCTTATCCTGCAGTACGCGCGCGTACCACGCTCCCGTAGCCCAACGGCAGAGGCAGCGGACTTAAAATCCGCATAGTGTGAGTTCAAATCTCACCGAGAGCATTGCTGTTAGCAAAAGAACAAGAGACCTATACAACGAAAGGAGATGTAAAAAATGCCGATAATAGATATGAAAGCAACAGGTACGAACATAAAGGCTATGATAAAGCAGTGCGGCTTCAAGATAGCAGATGTCCAGGCAAGGTGCGGCTTCAATACCCCGCAGGCTATCTTCAAATGGATGCGCGGAGATGCAGTGCCAACTATCGACAATATGATCATCTTAGCTGATATGTTCGGCGTGCCGATAGATAAAATAATAATCGTCACTCGTGTCTGAGGGGCGATATATGGGCAAGTATGCGCAGCTGGCGAACGCAGCAGACTGTAAATCTGTCACCCTTGCGGTAAACATCGCAGGTTCGATTCCTGCCTTGCCCACCAATATGGTCGCATCGTCTAAACGGTCAGGACACAAGACCTTCAATCTTGTAATGTGGGTTCGAGCCCCGCTGCGATCATCATACGCAGGATCGGCGGAAGCGCAATACGCACTCGGCTAACGTCCGCTCGTGCTTGAATAACGGGGTGATGCCCCTTATTGAACAGCCACAGAGATTTAACGAATAAACGGAAGGTTTTATTTCCAAGGTTTCAAAGGAAAGCTTTTATGATAAAAACCTGAAACCCGGGCAAATTTCCTTAAAATCAGCTGCTTTTGATAAAAAATCTGATAATAGAGGATAAGTATCTCAATAATTTTACAAGACAATTTTTCGTTTTATTAGACAAAAACTAATTTTATTGGAATTTTATAAGAAATACTGTTATTTTATTAGAATTTCTTATTGACAATTTCTAATAAAATGTGTATAATCTAATCAGGAGGCGAGAATAATGCTTGAATCTGAACTTATTGAGATGATAAAAAACGTACAGCGTGTTCGCAGTGAAAGCAACCGTATAGAAGTCAAATCTGCAAAAAACGGCTGTCCGAAGCTTCGTGATACACTTTCTTCTTTTTCTAATCAATCGGGCGGAGGCACTATCATATTCGGTATCGACGAAACTGAAGGATATGCTTTGTGCGGAGTTTATGATGCCGCAGACCTTATAAAAAGAGTTGAGGCTCAATGCCAGGAAATGACCCCTGTGATAAGACCGCTGTTTACGGCTGCACAGTTAAATGATAAGACTGTCGTATCTGCCGAGATACAGGAAATCGACAACGCAGATAAGCCGTGCTTTTACAGTGGTGCCGGAAGGCTCAGGGGTTCATATATACGGTCGGGCGATGCAGACAGGCTGATGACCGAGTATGAAGTGTACAGCTATGAGGCATTCCGAAAGAAGATACAGGACGAACTTCGTATCAGCGAAAGGGCAGTGCTTAGCGATATAAAAACCAAGAGCTTTGACTTTTTTATTGACTTGGTAAGGAATAAAAAACCCAACCTTGCCGAACTTTCAACTGAAGAATTGTGCAGGCTGCAAGGCTTTACAGATTCAGATAAACCTACACTTGCGGGAGTAATGATGTTTTCAAAATATCCGCAGGCGTTCTTTCCTCAGCTTTGTATAACAGCTGTTTCTGTTCCGGGGACAGAGATAAGCAGTACGGGCAGCGTGGGCGAAAGGTTCATTGATAACAAAAAACTTGACGGCACGCTGGTACAGATGTTGAATGACGCATTGATGTTTGTACGAAACAATATGAAGACCGCTACGATAATCGACCCCGATACAGGAAAAAGGAAAGACCGCACGCAATATCCCGTTATAGCGATCAGAGAGCTGATACTCAATGCTCTTATTCACAGAGATTACAGCATCCATACCGACAGTACACCTATCACTATCCGTATGTTCAGCGACAGATTTGAAATAGAAAACCCGGGCGGACTTTACGGGAGAATGACACTTGACAGGCTTGGAAAGGTATCTGCTGATACAAGAAATCCTATGATCGCAAATGCTATGGAGATCCTTGGAGAAACAGAGAATCGTTACAGCGGCATCCCGACGATAATAAATGCAATGCAGGAATATGGTCTGCCTGCGCCGAAATTTGAAAGTGACGCAGGAGTGTTCAGGGTAACACTTTATAACACTGTAAAAGCTAACGATAGTATTGATCCTGATCAAAAAGAAATACTGCGGTTCTGTAAAACCCCACGAAGCAGAAGCGAGATAGAGCAGCTTTTCAGCGGAAGAATGACGATAGCATATGTTATGGATAAGTATATAAAACCAATGGTGAATGAAGGCTTGCTTGCCCTGACTATTCCCGACAAGCCCAAAAGCAAGTACCAGAAGTATTATACTGTTGTGCATTAGAACAAAAGCAATCCGGTCGTTTGTAATTGAATGATGATAAATCAAAAACTCAACTTGAAACACATTGGAAATGCAAGTCACCGCTGACACAGCCGTTCTTTTCGACCATTTCCTGTGCAGCCTGCTCCTGTGCACCCCTGACAAAGAGAGCATAAAAAGTCTGGACAAGAGCGCCTTGATATGATATATTAAATCCATACAGATCTTGCGATATAGTTCTTTTGTATACAAATACAGGGGAGGATAAATAATGAAAAAGCGTATTCTTTCAGCGCTCACAGCAATCTGCCTTGCCGCATCTATGACCGCCTGCGCAGGCAGCAGCTCGCAGACAGACTCATCATCGGCGGAAAGCTCATCGGCAGCCGACTCGTCGCCTGAAGCTGCACCGAAATATGACTATGTTCACGGCGCTGACGTCTACTATAACCTCGCCGAAGAACTCAAATTATTCAAAACGCCCATGCAGCAGGCAGGTACCTGCTGGTTGTATGCTGCCCGTGCAAGTATGCAGACAAGCTGCGAAAAAGCGACAGGCAAAGAGCTTAAAATGGAGATATATGATATGCTCGAAG
>DFFV01000062.1 GCA_002371625.1 Ruminococcus sp. UBA3767 | reverse complement strand
TGAACACCTGAAATCCGCCGCTGTCTGTAAGTATCGGCTTATCCCAGTTCATAAACTTATGCAGGCCGCCGAGCTTATAGATGACCTCGTCGCCGGGGCGGACATGAAGATGATATGTATTGCAAAGCTCGACCTGTGTTTTAAGTTCATTTTTAAGGTCAAGCGAAGAGATACCGCCCTTGATCGCCGCACTTGTGCCGACATTCATAAAAACGGGTGTCTGTATAGTTCCGTGAACAGTTTCAAACTGCCCTCTTCTTGCTGCGCCTTCCTGTTTTAATAATGTGAACATAGCTACTCCTATCGGGTGTTTTTCATATAAACTCTTTTATAGCTCCCGTGTTCCGTCCTTATGACACCGGCGCTCTGAAAGCCGTATTTTTCATAAAGCCCCACAAGGTCTGTTGAAAGATATATAGTGCCAAAGCCGTTTTTTCTTGCAAGCTCCGCCGCTCTTTCAAACAAATGCCTGAGCAGGTGCTTTCCACGGTGCTCGGGAAAGGTGTAAACATACCCCAGCCACGGAGACATCTTGGGATCGGGCTTGCCGTCATTGTCGCTTACAACGCACATGGAAAAAACGTTCGTACCGTCTGTGAGCAAAAGCAGGTGTGCGTTTTCTCCAAAGACCTTATGGAACTTGTCCTTGTCGATAAGCTCGCACAGCTTCTTTCCGCCCTTCCAGTCGCACAGTCTCAGGTGACTGAGCCACCTTTCACGGCTTTTGCTCTCGTAAAAATCTATTATCTGCATTCATCATGGTCTCCTTTTCGTTTACTTTTGTTCTTCACTTAGTTTTTTATCTTTATATCTGTTTATATTATTGCACTATCGTGCGCTTTTTATCATTTCATGATCCTGCCTTGGTTTAATGCCATCTCACAGGATAGCCATACTGTCACCGAACGAGAAAAATCTGTACTTTTCCTCAACGGCTGTCTTGTATGCATTCATCGTTTTTTCGTACCCGAGAAATGCCGACACAAGCATTATCAGCGTGCTTTCGGGCAGGTGGAAATTTGTTATCAGCCCGTCCATTACCTTGAACTCGTATCCGGGGTAGATAAAAATGCTCGTCCAGCCGTCATCGGCTACTATCTTTCCGTCGTGGAAAGATGCAACGCTTTCTATCGTTCTGCAGGAAGTCGTTCCCACGGCAATAACACGTCCGCCGTTTTTCTTAGTATCATTTATCAGCTGTGCGGTTTTTTCGCTCAGCTCGTAATGCTCACGGTGCATCTTGTGGTCAAGCACCTTGTCCTCTTTAACAGGGCGGAAAGTTCCCAGCCCTACATGGAGCGTTACAAATGCGATATTAACGCCCATCTTCTTGATGTCTTCAAGCTGCTCCCTGGTAAAGTGCAGCCCTGCCGTCGGTGCGGCAGACGAGCCAAGCTCGTTTGAATAGACCGTCTGGTAACGCTCCTTATCCTTGAGTTTTTCGGTTATGTAAGGCGGCAGCGGCATCTGTCCTATCCGGTCAAGCGCTGCAAAAAAGTTCTCCTCGCAGAAAAACCTCGCTACCCTGTTGCCGTCCTCAAGAACCTCGGTTATCTCGGCTTTAAGTATCCCTCCGCCGAACGTGAAGCGTGTGCCGACCTTAGCCTTTTTGCCCGGGCGGCATAGAATCTCCCAGACCATATTCTCACGCTGCTCAACAAGCAGAAACTCAATGAATGAGCCCGTGTCCTCACGCTCGCCGTATATCCTTGCAGGCAGCACCCTTGAATCGTTCAGCACCAGCAGGTCACCTTTTTTAAGGTATCTGCATAGATTGTAAAAGCGGTCGTGCACTATCTCACCCGTCTGCCTGTCTACCCTGAGCAGCCGTGAGAAATTCCTCGGTTCAACGGGAGTCTGCGCTATCAGCTCCTGCGGGAGCTCGTAGGCAAAGTCAGAGCGCTTCATATTGTTTAAGTCTAACATTTTTATCTCTCCAAAAACGTTCAAATTATATTTTTCTGATAAAATAGCTGTTTTTTTGAAAAAGCGCCTCTCAATCTATTGACATCAGGGGAAATTTCTGATATTATAATACACAACAGATAGAGGTGCGGTTGAGATGAGTACCGCTGCTGCCGTAAGGCTTGCCGAAAAAGTGATGTTCCCGACATCATGCAGCAGTGTGAAAGGTGATACCGCCGAAGCGGACTGTGGGATAGTCCAGCTGGCTGTTTGATCTAACAGATCACCGGTTGTCATCATAATTATGATGGAGTGCTATCGACATATAAAGCTAATATGTCAACATTCTTATTATACAGTATGATGTGCCGGTTTTCAACCGGTTTTTTTATTATTCGGTCAATTTTAATGATTTGCGCAAATTTTCCCGGCTGAAAGTCACCTTTTTGGCGATAATGACGTTTGCGCAGACAGAAAGGATGTTTTTACTATGAAAAAGTACAAGGTTGGTATCATCGGTGCAACGGGAATGGTCGGACAGAGATTCTGCCTGATCCTTGATAAGCACCCCTGGTTCGAGATCGTCTGCCTCGCAGCTTCCCCAAGGAGCGCAGGAAAGACCTTCAAGGAGGCTGTCAGCGGAAAGTGGAAGCTCGCAGATCCGATGCCTGAAGATCTTGCAGACCTTGTTGTTATGAATGCAACAGATGACGTTGAAAAGATCGCTTCTATGGTAGATTTCTGCTTCTGTGCGGTAGATATGAAAAAGGACGAGATCAGAGCGCTTGAGGAAAAGTACGCTAAGGCTGAGTGCCCTATCGTTTCAAACAACTCCGCTCACAGATTTACTCCGGATGTTCCAATGGTCATCCCTGAGATCAACCCCGATCACATCGAGATAATCCCTGCTCAGAGAAAGCGCCTTGGCACTAAGAGAGGATTTATCGCAGTAAAGTCCAACTGCTCGCTGCAGTCTTATGTTCCCGCACTTGCACCGCTTATGGATAAGTACAAGGTAACTAAGGCTCTTGCCTGCACATATCAGGCAATTTCCGGAGCAGGCAGAACTTTTGAGACTTTCCCCGAGATACTTGACAACGTTATCCCTTATATCGGCGGCGAGGAGGAGAAGTCCGAGAAAGAGCCTATGAAGATCTGGGGACATATCGAGGGCGGCGAGATAGTTAACGCTACCGAGCCTTCCATCACAGCTCAGTGCCTGAGAGTTCCTGTTTCCGACGGACATACCGCAGCAGTTTTCTGCTCGTTTGAGAATAAGCCTTCCAAGGAAGAGATTCTTGAGGCTTGGAAGAATTTCAGCGGTGTTCCGCAGCAGCTTGATCTGCCAAGTGCACCAAAGCAGTTCCTGCATTACTTCGAGGAGGACGACAGACCGCAGGCTAAGCTGGACAGAAATCTTGAGGGCGGTATGGCAGTTTCTATCGGAAGACTTCGTGAGGATACGCTGTTTGATTATAAGTTCGTGTGCCTTTCACACAATACCCTCAGAGGTGCGGCAGGCGGAGCAGTTCTGCTGGCTGAGCTTCTCGCAGCAAAGGGCTATTTTGACTGAGACTCACACATCTGAAAGGAGTTTTATACAATGAAGAATACGGTTTTCACCGGCGCAGGCGTTGCAATTGCAACACCAATGTTCGCTGACGGAACTATAAATTTCGACAAGCTCGGCGAGCTTATCGATTTCAACATCGACAACGGTACAGATGCTATCATCATCTGCGGAACAACAGGTGAAAGCTCCACAATGACCGATGAGGAGCATATCGAATGCATCAGGTACGCTGTTGAAAAGGTCAACCACAGGATACCTGTTATCGCAGGTACAGGCTCAAACCACACCGACTATGCTATCCATCTCTCACAGGAGGCTGAGGCACTCGGTGCGGACGCAGTTCTGCTGGTGACACCTTACTATAACAAGACCTCCCAGAGAGGACTTATCACACATTACACCGCTATCGCAAACTCTATCAAGATACCTTGTATCCTTTACAACGTGCCTTCAAGAACAGGCGTGAATATCCTGCCTGAAACTCTTGCCAAGCTGGCAGAGGTCGAGAACATCGTTGCGGTAAAGGAAGCAAGCGGAAACATCAGCCAGATAGCTAAGGTAGCTGCTCTTTGCGGAGATAAGCTGGACATCTATTCGGGAAATGACGATCAGATCGTTCCTATCATGGCTCTCGGCGGAAAGGGTGTTATCTCGGTGCTTTCAAACTGTATGCCTTTTGAAACTCATGAGATCGCTTCGCTGTGTCTTGAAAACAAGTACCCCGAGGCAAGAGAAAAGGCAAATAGATTGCTTGAGTTCACAAATATGCTTTTCTGCGATGTTAACCCGATCCCCGTAAAGGAAGCGCTCAATCTTATGGGCTTTGAAGTCGGCGAGTGCAGACTTCCGCTGGTAAGAATGGAGCAGGAGAAGATCGACAAGCTCAAAGCAAGCATGGAAAAGATAGGTCTTATCAAGTAACAAATAAGCGGACTGAACTTTATCAGTCCGCTTTATACTAACCATATAAATCAGAATTTACCGCAGTAACCTTGTATAGTAGCTGGGGGAAACCCTTTTAGAGAAGGGTTCTCCCCCAGACCCCCTTCCTAAACCTCTTAATGATTTTTACATAACGGGTATAAAAACCCGTTATGTAAAAATGACTGAAAAGTTCAAAAAGAGAGTTTGAGGAAAAACTATTTTCTAAGAGAATATCTCCAACTGCTATGCAAGGATATTGTGATAGATCCGAATTATCATCGTATATTTGATGATTGGTCAGGTTAGATTTCTCTAAAAAGATTTCTTCTCATACTCCCTTATAGACTCTCAGTCATTTTTGGTGCTTGGGAGTGTAGCTCCCAAGTGCCAAAAATCATTAAAAGTTTCTGAGGGGGGCACGGGGGGAACTCTTTTCAAAGAGTTCCAGCCCGACTATTCACCAAACATACGACGGTCAATTCTGATTTAGCTCATAATAATTGGATTAAAAAAGGAATGATAATATGATAAAAATTGCAATATGCGGTGCAAGCGGTAAAATGGGACATTATATCGCTGATGTGATCGCTTCGAGAGATGACTGCAAAACCATTTTCGGCATTGACAAGTTTGGTGAGAAGTATTCCGACTTTGAGATAGTTCGCTCACCTGCGGACATGACCGAAAAGCCTGATGTCATCATCGACTTTTCAAACCCTGCAAGCCTTGACGAGCTGCTTGATTATTGTCTTATGAACGCTGTTGCACTTGTCATTGGCACAACAGGCTACTCGCAGGAGGAGATAGAAAAGATACATAAGGCCTCTCAGCAGATACCGCTTTTCTTCACGTTCAATATGTCGCTGGGCATCAACCTGCTCACCGACCTTGCAAAAAGAGCCGCAGCTATACTTGGCGGACAGTTCGATATCGAGATAATCGAGCAGCACCACAACCAGAAGATAGATGCTCCCAGCGGAACAGCAATAATGCTTGCAAACGCTATCAACGAGGAGCTTGACAACAAGTACAGCTATGTTTACGACAGGCACTCTGTCCGTGCAAAGCGCAGCAAGACCGAGATAGGTATGCACGCTGTAAGAGGCGGAACGATAGTTGGTACTCACGAGATAATCTTTGCGGGACGTGATGAGGTTATAACCCTCAAGCACGAGGCTCACTCAAAGCAGGTCTTTGCAGTAGGTTCGGTAAATGCGGCTTGCTATCTTTCAGGCAAGAGCGCAGGGATGTACACGATGAACGACCTTATAAAAGAGATGTAAACAAGCAAAAGCACCGTCACAATGGCGGTGCTTTTTTGTGGTCAAACTATCTTTTCAAAGTCGGCTGCTCCGTGCTTGCAAAGCGGACAGATATAATCATCGGGCAGCTCATCGCCCTCATAGATAAATCCGCATATCTTGCACACCCAGCCCTTTTTGCCGTCTGTTTCGGGCTTTGGCTTAACGTTGTTCTGATAATATGTGTAGGTCATTGTGTCCCTGTCGCTCATTACTCTTGCCTCGGTGACGCTGCATATAAACATTCCGTGCGAGCCAAGGTCAACGTAATCCTCGACCTTCAGAGACATCACAGCGTTGATATACTCGGGCAGTATTGCCAGCCCGTTGTCAGACTTCGCAGTTTCAATGCCCTCAAACTTATCAGCATTTCTGCCGCTTTGAAAACCAAATCTCTCAAACACTCTGAACGGAGCATCTACGCTCAGGCAGTTGACGTTCATAATGCCCGTTTGCTTAATAACGTGGTGAGAATAATTCGCCTTGTTGATGTTCACCGCTATCCTGTTCGGATTATCAGATACCTGAGTTACGGTGTTCACGATAAGTCCGTTATCACGCTTGCCGTCATTTGAAGTCACTACATAAAGACCGTAGCCTATGCGGTAAAGCGCAGTCATATCGTTTTTGTTGGCGCTGCTGCCGGAGCGTGCGATATACTCTCTGCAAAGCTCATCGGAGAGCTTGTCTATCTGCTCGGAATTCTCGCTGTTCATTGCAGACTTTATCTTTACAACAGTTTCCGCAAAGGTGATGTCCTTGCAGCCCGAGAGCTTTTCTTTCATTATCTTTGCGGCAAGAGGTGCCCAGCTGCCGTTTTCGATAAGCGCAACTGTTCTGTTTTTGAAGCCTCTTTCTGTAAGGTGGTCGATGAACTCTCTCATGAACGGGTATATCTCAGCGTTGTATGTTGTAGTTGCAAGCACCAGCTTTGAATACCTGAAAGCGTCAGCGACCGCCTTTGACATATCACATCTTGCAAGGTCATTCACAACGACCTCGGGGCAGCCCTTTTCTCTCAGCTTCTGCGCAAGAGCCTCGGCAGCCTTTTTGGTGTTGCCGTAAACGGAGGTGTAGCATATAACGATGCCCTCTGTTTCGATATCATAGCTTGACCAGATATTATAAAGCGAAATGTACTTTCCAAGGTCCTCGCTGAGTACAGGGCCATGCAGCGGACAGATATGTTCTATCTCCAGCCCTGCTGCCTTTTTGAGCACTGCCTGCACCTGAGCACCGTACTTTCCGACAATGCCGATATAGTATCTTCTTGCCTCATCAGTCCAGTCCTGCTCAACATCAAGTGCGCCGAACTTGCCGAAACCGTCGGCGGTAAACAGCACCTTGTCTGCGTTATCGTAGGTCATCATTACCTCGGGCCAGTGCACCATAGGTGCTGCAACAAAGGTGAGCGTATGCTTGCCAAGCTCAAGTGTTGAACCCTCGGCGATGACTACTCTGTTATCCTCAAAATCTTCTCCGTAGAACTGCTTCATCATTGCAAATGCCTTTGCCGATGAAACAACAGCTGCCTGCGGATATTTTTTTGCAAATGCGCTTATGCTTCCCGAATGATCAGGCTCCATGTGCTGAACGATAAGGTAGTCGGGCGACTTCCCCTCCAGCACTTCTTCAAGGTTATCCAGCCACTCGTGTGTAAAGCCTGCATCGACAGTATCCATTACCGCAATTTTGCTGTCCATTATAACATAGCTGTTATAGCTCATCCCGGCAGGTACTTTGTACTGTCCTTCAAAAAGGTCTACCTTGTGGTCGTTCACTCCCACATATCTTATATCGTTGGTTATCGTCATAAAGTTCTCCTTCCGTTCACATTGTAACTACCATATTCTTGCCGTTTTTCTTTGCTGTATAAAGCGCTTTATCGACTCTTATGCAGAGCGACTCGGTATTGTCATCTTCATTCGCAAGAGCTGTACCTGCGCTTATCGTCTGATAGCCTGCATTCTTAAAGCAGATATTATTGAATCTTACCCTGAATTCTTCCGCCAGCTCGGGAGCTTTCAGCGCATCGCTGCCCGAGATGCAGATCATGAACTCCTCGCCGCCCCAGCGTCCTGCTTTTCCGTTTATGCCAAGCTCTTTCATAGTTTCAACGAGCATATCCGAAAGTCCCCTCAGCACAAAGTCGCCCTCATCGTGTCCGTGATTATCGTTCACCTTTTTAAAGTCATCTATATCGATCATTATCAGTGCAGTCTGCTGCGACTTATCCGATATGCTTTGGATAATATCGCTTTGTATCTTCATACGGTTGAACAGCTTAGTCAGTCCGTCTGTGACAGCCATCTGTTCGAGCTTTTTGTTAGCCTCTTCAAGCTCCTGCGTGGAAACGTTTATAAAGTTTGCAAGCCTGCTGATGAGCGAGATCTGCTTTGAAAACTCTATTCCCTGCATCTCAAAATCTGCGCCATGCCCGTAGACTATATCGCCCTCTCTGAACGATGCGATAACGAGCGTAACGTTATGCTGGATAAGCGTTCCGTCTTTTCTGAGAAATTCTCCCGAGGTGTAAAATCCCGAAGTCTGAGCTATCCCCTGGAACGGAAGTGTTTCGGTGTCAGCCATGTCGCCCCAGAAAAATCTTCTTGCAGCGCAGGAATAGATATGTATCGACTGCGGCTGGAACATACTTATCTCATCGCCGCCAGCCTTTACAGTTCTCAGGATAGTTCCGGGATCTCCGTAAGCTATCCTCACTTTTACACCTTCCTCAACATTTGCCGTCATCATCAGCGAACCGTCCGGAAGTGATCCGATAGGCGCCCTGAGTATTGTATTCTCACCGACCTTATAAACTATCGGGAATTCGATAGAGTTGCGGAAAAAGTTCCTGTCATTTTCGATATTGAGGTACTTGTAGTAAACCTTATAAGCCGGCTCACCGTCAAGCTCGCAAAGCTGTTTCCCTTTCGAGCGTGTTACCGTGTGCTCACTGCCGAGAGTTTTCCAGCCGGTTATCTGCATTGTCTTTATGTGAAGCTGTTCACCGCCGAGGAACCTGAACACAACAGAGCCCGAACGGCACCCGCCGTCACTTGAAAAAACATAAGCCTTATGCTCGTCAATGTCGCTTGCAAAAGCACCGCCGCCGAACACCTCAACATCCTTTCTTATCCTGCCAAGCTCACTGCAAAGCACGGATGTTGAGATATTTCTTATGGTAACGACCATTTCAACAGCCTTTACCCACTTATTCTCCTCAGCAAATCTTATCACCTCATCGGCAACGTCAACGCTGTTGTTCTCATTTATCTCACGCTGCATAATGCTTATCTGCGTTGTTGGGTACTCAAAAATAGTGCAGACTATACAGATGTTTTCCTTTGAGATCTGACCGAGCATGATATTGCCGTTGGTGGTCGCACCGCAATAAAGCGCCTGCGGCATTTCGCTTTTTATAGTTGAGCATACGATATCTATCGAGGTCTTGTCAAGCATTTCGGAATAGATCTCAAACAGCACGCACGAGCTTATATTCTGCTGGCACCACTGGTTTATACGCCTCAGGTCATGCACAAGGGCATCTTTGCTTGTATAGGGAAACTGTATCTGTTTCACAAAAGACACTCCCTTCTCAGATTATTTCTATATAATTATACCACAATTGCCCCTGCATTGCAATAGCGTCAGCAATTTTTAACACATTATCGGCAAATAAAAAATGCGCCCCCCTCACAAACGAGAAAAGCGCATAGAAAGCAGGTATTATTTCTTCTTTTTTATCTTCGGTGCAGTCAGCTCAAAGCTGTGCGTGATGAACGAGCATATCATATCAAACTCAACGCTGCCGTCAAGCAGGATAGTCAGCCAGTGACGCTTATTCATGTGGTAGCCATGCATAAAGCCTTTTTGCTGCGAAAGAAAATCTATCTCCTCAGGCTCGCACTTAACGTTTATTATGTCCACAAGCTCCTCGCCCTCAAGACCGAGCGCACTTTTTTTCACTCCGCCGAGCATTGCGAACCACTTTTGGTTGCTGCTGTGGCGCAGCACTGCAAAATCAGGATACCTTGCCCACATATATTCGGGCTGCACACCGTAAGTGTCCTGCACGAATGAAAACACATCATCCCTGAGCATATCAAGCCTCTTTTACAAAATACTGCTCATACCATACAAGGAATGTGTATATGGTCCATATCTTTCTCCAGTTATCCGAGTTACCGCCGACATACTCATCATATATCGCCTTTATCTCGCTTACGTTGAAGAACTTTTCAGCAATTTCGCTGTCAAACAGTCTGCGCACATCACTGTTGTAGTTTTCATCAGCGAGCCATATCCTTATCGGAACGATAAAGCCCAGCTTTTTGCGGAAAGCAATCTCCTCGGGCAGCACCTTTGCAGCAGCCGTTCTGAAAGCGACCTTGTTCTGCTCCTGGTTCACCTTGAAGCGTGAGGGCAGGCGTGAAGCTATATCAAAAACTCTCCTGTCTGTCAGCGGCATTCTTATTTCAAGTCCTGCTGCCGTGCTCATCTTATGCACGTTCAGGTAAATGTCGCCCTCCAGCCATATCTGTATATCAACATCGCTCATTTTTGTAAGCGGATCGTATCCCTCGTTCTCCTCGTATATCTTTTTGGCTATGTTTATCGGCAGAACATTTTCGTTGTAGCTTTTGAGTATGCGCTTTTTCTCGTCCTCTTTCATAATGTTCGTGTTGCCGACATAGAAGGTCTTTAAATTATCGCCGTATCTCTCGGCATTGCGGTACATATTGTATCCGCCGAAAAATTCATCAGCGCCCTCGCCCGAATAACACAGCTTTGTGTGCTTTGCGGTCTCACGGCAGGCAATTGCAAATGCGATCGCCGAAGCATCACCAAGCGGCTGCTCCATATTGTACATAACATAAGGCACAATGTCAAAGTAGTCCTTTGGAGTTATAAGGCAGCGGGAATTCTCTCTGCCAAGTATATCCGCAGTCTGCTTTGCAAGTCCCGATTCATCAAAGCGCTCGTCGTCATATCCGCACGAATCAGACATCTTCGCATCGCTCATCGCAAGCACATACGAAGAATCAACGCCGCCCGAGAGGAACGACTCCGCAGTTTCATCATCGGTTTTTACCTCTTTCATCATCTGCGCAACCGTCGTGTGTATCTCATCAGCCCATTCTTCGAGAGTCTTGCTTTCATCAGGCCTGAACTCAGGCTTCCAGTAGCGTGTTATGTTCACCTTTCCGTCCTCGAACTCAAGTATACATCCCGGCATCAGCTTTTTGAGGCCTTTAAAGAAAGTATCCTCACCGCCGACATAGGTCAGGCTCATGTATATCTGAAGCATATCGACGTTAAGCTCTTTTTTGAAGCCCTCCATTTTGATTATGTCACGGATATTCACGCCCGAGAGCAGCTTGCCTTCCTGCGTAAGATAGTAATAATAAGGCTTTGTGCCGAACTGGTCTCTCACGCAGATAGTTTTTTCGCCGTCAACAATGCAAAATGCGAACATACCGTACAGGTGATCGGGCAGAGCCTTGCCCCACTTTTCATAGCCCTTGAGTATTATCTGCCTTTCACGCTCCTCACGGGAAAGGTCGGCAGGCAGCCCGAGCTGTGCACAAAGGTCCTGCCAGTTGCGTATATGTCCGATGTATTCCTTCAGTTCTGTCATAATAACACCTCGCTAAAAATTCTTTTCTGATTATACCACATCAGCACCAAAAAATCAAGGTATGTCCGCTCGCACCATACGACAAAAAAACCGCCCCTTGAAAAAGGGCGGCTAAGTATTATTCTTCTGTCAGCTCCTCATTGCCGTAGTTTTTGGGCAGCAGTCTGTCAAGTGCGATCGCAACTATAAATACGACAGCAACACAGTTCTCCGCAAAAACTGTTTTAATGATCTCAGGGAAAATATCAAACATCTGCGGATACGAAGTAAATCCGATACCGATGCTCAGCGAGAACGCAGCAACGGTAAGGTTCCTCTTTGTAAGTCCGCACTTTCCTATCATTTCTATTCCGCTGATAACGATAGTAGCAAACATCATTATCGTGCAGCCGCCAAGCACAGCACTCGGAAGTGTTGCAAGCACAGCGCCGAATGCGGGGAACAATCCTGCGAGCACCATTATTACCGCACCTGTTGATATAGCAAATCTGTTAACGACCTTTGTCATTGCAACAAGTCCCACGTTCTGGCTGAACGAGGTTATAGGCATACAGCAAAACATCGATGACAACGCACTCACAAAGCCGTCGCAGGCGACCGATCCTGCGGTCTCCTTTGCGGTAACGTCCCTGTCCAGTCCCGAGGCTGCAACAGCGGAAGTATCACCGATAGTTTCCGTAGCGGAAACAAGATATATCAGCACAAATGCGATTATCGCATCGGGCTTGAATTCAATTCCGAAATGCATAAAGTGAGGCAGCGAGATTATATCTATTTCATGGAATGCCGAAAAATCGACCTTGCCGAGAAACAGTGCAAGTATGTAACCTGCAATAAGTCCTGCCAGCACCGAGAGCTGTTTGAGATAGCCCCTTGCAAACAGCTTGAAGATAACGCACACAGCCAGCGTTACGCAGCCAAGTATCCAGTTCTTGCCCGAACCGAAATCCGCAGCGCCCTGACCGCCGCCGAACGAAGCCGCTCCCACAGGAAGCAGCGAAAAACCTATCGCCGTAACGACCGAAGCCGCAACTATCGGCGTAACTATCTTTATCCAGTATTTTGCGAACAAGCCCAGAAAGCCCTCTATAAGTCCGCCTATAAATACCGCACCGAGTATCGAAGCGTAGCCGTATTTAACCCCGATAGCACAGGCAAGCGAAACGAATGTAAAGCTGATGCCCATTACTATCGGCAGTCCCGAGCCTATCCTCCACACAGGGAAAAGCTGAATGAACGTACCTATTCCTGCTATCATCATCGCACTTTGTATGACCATAGCAGTATCCTTTGAGGTAAGTCCGCAGGTACCTGCAACGATTATTATCGGCGTGATATTTGCAACGAACATCGCAAGAATATGCTGCAAGCCGAACGGCACAGCTTTGAAAAGATTCATTTTTGCATTGAGCTGATATATTGCATCCGTTTTTTTCTTAGCCATTGTCATTCTCCTGCTTTCTGAAAACTATTTCTCCTGTTTTGTCATCCATAGAATCAATTATAGCAAGAGATTCGAGCTGATAGCCCAGATTTCTTATGACCTGTCCGCCTACCTGAAAGCCCTTTTCTATCGCAATGCCTATTCCCGCTACCTCAGCCTGCGCCTGATTTACTATCGATATAAGTCCCTGCAATGCGCAGCCGTTTGCAAGAAAGTCATCAATAAGCAGTATCTTATCATCACGGCTTATCAGCTTTTTGGAAACCACGACCTGCCTTATCTCCTTGTGTGTGAATGATTCCACCTCGGCGATGTAAAGCTCACCGTCGATATTTATGCTCTTTGATTTCTTCGCAAAGACCACAGGCACATGAAAGTGCATCGCAGCAACGCAGGCGATACCGATCCCCGAAGCCTCGATAGTAAGTATCTTGGTTATCTCCTTGCCTGCAAATCTGCGTTTGAATTCCTCCCCTATCTTATCAAACAGCTCAACGTCCATCTGATGATTAAGGAACGTATCGACCTTTAATACATTGCCTGGCTTGACTACTCCGTCAGCGGCTATCCTTTCTTCAAGAAAGTTCATATTCTTCTTCCTCCCGGCACAAAACAAGATAATTTCACCATTATCTCCGATGTTTTATAATATCATAGCATATTTTACTTTTATCTTCAAGGGCAAAATAAATGTTTTTACAATTTATAAAAAAATGCGCAAAGCATTATTATGACCCGCTCCAGTAAAAACGTACA
>DFFV01000101.1 GCA_002371625.1 Ruminococcus sp. UBA3767 | reverse complement strand
ACAAGGACCTCCTTTGAGGGCAATATGATAGTTGAGCATATCAACGAGTTTGATAACAGGGACGAAAAGGGCTTTAACGGACAGGAGAGATTCTTCGGTCAGGCAGGGCAGAAAGTGAGCCACTATAACGGAAGCCTTGACAGCTTTATCGGTCCTTACAGAGATTACGGCGATCCTATCGCTGTTGAAAGGGGAAACTGCGATGACGGACTCAACTTCAACAGCAATTGCTGCGGCGCACTTCAGTCGGATATCACACTTGCTGACGGCGAGACCGCTGAGCTGGTGTTCATTCTCGGACAGAAGAAGCCTGACGAGGCACAAAAGATAATCGCTGAGTACGAGCAGAAAGGCAAGGTCGATGCCGAGCTTAAAGAGCTGGTGGATTACTGGCACGGCAAGCTGGATAACTTTGCAGTAAACACTCCTTCCGAGGAGTTCAACAACATGGTCAACGTGTGGAACGCTTACCAGTGCTTTATAACATTTATATGGTCAAGAGCTGCTTCGTTCATCTATTGCGGACTGAGAAACGGCTACGGCTACCGTGATACCGTGCAGGATATACAGGGTATAATCCATATTGATCCGGAGCTTGCAGCCGATAAGATCAGATTCATGATCTCGGCACAGGTCGATAACGGCGGAGGACTTCCGCTTGTAAAATTCGATCATAAAGCAGGCTTTGAGAATTGTCCCGATGAGAACGATCCGAATTCCGAGTATGCTCAGCAGACAGGTCACCCGTCGTACAGAGCAGACGATGCGCTGTGGCTTTTCCCGACAGTTGCCAAGTATATCGGTGAAAGCGGAAACAAGGCGTTCCTTGATGAAGTTATCGTTTACGCTAACGGCGGAGAGGATACCGTTTACGATCACCTGAAAAATGCTATCAGATTTTCTATGGAAAGGCTCGGCTCGCACAATATGCCTGCCGGTCTGCACGCCGACTGGAACGACTGTCTGAGACTCGGCGCACAGGGCGAATCCACCTTCGTGGCATTCCAGCTCTATTATGCAATGAATACTATGAGAGATATCGCCAAGGACAGAGGCGATGATGAGTACATCGCTTATCTTGACAAGGTGCAGGCTGAGCTTTCTGCGGCACTTGAAAAATGCTGGGACGAGGACAGATTTATCAGAGGCATCAGGGATAACGGCGCCGTTGTCGGTGCAAAGAATGATCCCGAGGCTAATATGTGGCTCAATCCTCAGTCGTGGTCGGTCATCTCGGGCTTTGCTTCAAAAGAGCAGGCTGAGACCGCAATGGAAAAGGTGCACGAGATACTCAATACACCTTACGGCATCAAGCTCATGGAGCCGCCTTATGAGAACCATTATTTTGACGGTGCGCTCATGCACATCTTCAACCCGGATACCAAGGAAAACGGCGGTATATTCTCGCAGCCTCAGGGCTGGGCTATCCTTGCGGAATCACTGCTCGGCCACGGCGACAGAGCGTTTGAATACTTTATGGAATCATCACCTGCAAATATGAACGATAAGGCTGAGATAAGAGTTATGGAGCCTTATGTACACGGACAGTTCACCGAGGCTACCCGTTCGCCTTTCGCAGGAAGATCGCACGTTCACTGGCTGACAGGTACAGGCTCAACTGTTATGGTCGGCTGCGTTGAGGGTATCTGCGGAATGAGGCCGAATGCCGACGGACTTGTTATATCTCCGTCTATCCCGCACGAGTGGGACGGCTTCACTATCGAGAAGAATTTCAGAGGCAAGCATATCTCTATTGATATAAAGAATCCTGCTCACGTTCAGAGCGGCGTTAAGGAAATGACCGTAAACGGCGAAAAGGTGCAGGGCAACTTCCTTGCAGCTGATAAGCTGACCGATAATACAAAGGTTGAGATCGTGCTCGGTTGATACGGGCTTTAAAGGGGACGCTTCAAGCGTCCCTTTCGCTTGTTGCAGGGTTTTTTACGGTGATACGTTCAACTAAAGCCTGAATTACTTATATTTCCGACCGTCTTTTATTAGGGGGCTTTCCGATCGCCCCCTAAAACCCCTTCGGTCACAAATTTTTTATTACATAGCTTATCACTGTATAAAGGGGAGCTTCAAGCGTCCCTTTTGCTTGTTGCAGTTTTTTTTACGGTGATACGTTCAACTAAAGCCTGAATTATTTATATTTCCGACCGTCTTTTATTAGGGGGCTTTCCGATCGCCCCCTAAAACCCCTTCGGTCACAAAATTTTTTTACATAGCTTATCACTGTATAAAGGGGAGCTTCAAGCGTCCCTTTTTATGATGAAATAATTAAAATGTAAACTCATCGAGCTGTCACGGTTTTCTGTAAAAAAACTTTTCACCTTTTGCACAAGTCAGGGCGTTTTTTCTGTGAAGTTATATATAAATTGCCTCTTGACTTGAAGGGGATATTGTGATACTATACTATATGGATACTTTTGCACCATATATATTGTGGTCGCAAACAAAGCAGAATACAAGATTTTGATATGGAGAAGAGCGGCATGGAAAGATTATTTATGGACGAATGGGAAGGCTTTGTCCCGGGAAGATGGTCACGAACAAGCATAAACCTTCGTGATTTTATCCACCATAATTATACACTTTATGAGGGCGATGAGAGCTTTCTTGAAGGTCCGACCGAGGCTACGAAAAAGCTGTGGGCGCAGGTAATGGAGCTTAGCGAAAAGGAGCGTGCCGCAGGCGGAGTTCTTGACATGGACACATCGGTCGTGTCAACTATCACCTCGCATAAGGCAGGCTATCTTGATAAGGAGCTTGAGCAGATAGTAGGCTTTCAGACGGACAAGCCGTTCAAGCGTTCGCTTCAGCCTTTCGGCGGTATAAGAATGGCAATGGCAGCCTGCAAGGAGTACGGCTACGAGGTCGATCCCGAGATCGTAAGGCTGTTTACCGAGATAAGAAAAACGCACAATCAGGGCGTGTTTGATGTTTATACCCCCGAGATGCGACTTGCAAGGCACGCCGCTATCATCACGGGTCTGCCCGATGCTTACGGCAGAGGCAGGATAATAGGCGATTACAGGCGTGTTGCGCTTTACGGCGTTGATTATCTTATCGAGGACAAGAAGGAGCAGCTTGCTACCTCGCTCGTGAGAATGACCAGCGAAAATATCCAGCTGCGTGAGGAGCTTGCAGAGCAGATAAGAGCACTGGGCGACCTTAAAAAGCTGGGCGAGATCTACGGCTATGACATCTCTAAGCCGGCAAAGAACGCAAAGGAAGCTATCCAGTGGCTGTACTTCGGTTATCTTGCTGCCGTCAAGGAGCAAAACGGTGCGGCAATGTCGCTTGGAAGAACTTCAACATTTATAGATATTTATATCCAGCGTGACCTTGACAGAGGTCTTATCACCGAGAAGCAGGCGCAGGAGTATATAGACCATTTCATAATGAAGCTGAGAATGGTCAAGTTCGCAAGAACTCCCGAGTATAATTCGCTGTTTTCGGGCGATCCTACATGGGTGACAGAATCTATCGGCGGCGTTTCCGTTGACGGAACACCGATGGTAACTAAAACATCGTTCAGGTATCTTCATACCCTTGATAATCTTGGTCCTGCACCCGAGCCGAATATGACGGTGCTGTGGTCAACTAAGCTGCCGCAGAATTTCAAACGCTTCTGCGCAAAGATGTCTATAAAGACCTCGGCGATACAGTATGAAAATGATGACCAGATGAGAGTTCAGCACGGTGACGATTACGCTATCGCCTGCTGCGTATCTTCAATGGTAGTCGGCAAGGAGATGCAGTTCTTCGGCGCAAGAGCCAACCTTGCAAAGTGTCTGCTGTACGCTATAAACGGCGGTGTTGATGAGCGCCTTAAAATACAGGTAGGTCCTAAGTACCGTCCGGTTGAGGGCGACTACCTTGACTACGATGACGTAATGGAAAAGTATGACGATATGATGGAGTGGCTTGCTGCACTTTATGTGAACACGCTCAACGTTATACATTATATGCACGATAAGTACTGCTACGAAAAAATACAGATGGCTCTGCACGACAGGGACGTAAAGAGATACTTTGCAACAGGTATCGCTGGTCTTTCGGTAGTTGCCGATTCGCTCTCTGCGATAAAATATGCAAAGGTAAAATGTATCCGTGACGAAGACGGCGTGGTAGTGGATTATCAGGTCGAGGGCGATTTCCCCAAATACGGCAATAACGATGACAGAGTTGACAGGATAGCTGTTGACATCGTAAAATCGTTCATGAAGAAGATCAAGAAGCATTACACATACAGGGGCGGAGTTCCGACGATGTCGATACTTACGATAACCTCTAATGTTGTGTACGGCAAAAAAACAGGCAACACTCCTGACGGCAGAAAGATAGGTGTTCCGCTTGCTCCGGGCGCAAACCCGATGCACGGCAGAGATACCCACGGCGCTGCAGCATCACTTGCTTCGGTCGCTAAGATACCTTTCAAGTACGCTCAGGACGGTATCTCAAATACATTCTCTATCGTTCCCGATGCGCTTGGTAAGGACGATAAGGTGTTCGTGGGAGATATAGATATACAGAGCCTGGCTCAGGAGCTAAGCGATGAAGGATAACGAAAAAGAGCTTGATGAGCTTGTGCAGATGATAGATGAGCTTATGGCGCAGGGCGGCGGCAGAGTTATCGTGAAAGCTGATGAAAATGCGCAGGGTATAAAGGTCGATACGTTCGTTTCGACAGATTGCGCAGGCGGCGAAAAAGGCGCTTGCTGCCAGCCTAACGAGATCGACGAGGAATATGATGACAGGCAGAAAGGATAGATAGCTATGGCAGAAGTAAAAAATGACGCACAGATAGATAATCTTATCGGCTTGCTCGATGGTTACGTTGAAAAGGGAGGACATCACCTTAATGTAAACGTGCTCAACAGGGAAACTCTGCTCGATGCGCAGCAGCACCCCGAAAAATATCCGCAGCTCACTATAAGAGTTTCGGGTTATGCGGTGAATTTTACAAAGCTCACCAAGGAGCAGCAGGACGACGTTATCTCAAGAACGTTCCACGAGAAATTATAATCGTATTTTACAGGGAAGCTCCTTTTTTGAGGGCTTCCTTTTTTGCAGTGCTCTTTGTTGACTTGGATAGGCATTTATGATATACTACAAAAAATCACTTCGGGGCAGGGCGGAAATGTTTCACGTGAAACATTTGTTCTCGTGACTTGGAGGAGAAAAAACTACGGAGGTGAGCGTGATGCTCGGATATATACATTCGACCGAGAGCTTTGGCACGGTAGACGGACCTGGCATACGCTTTGTGGTGTTTTTTCAGGGCTGCCCGATGAGATGCCTTTACTGCCACAACCCCGATACCTGGGGTATAGGCAAGGGGACAGAGATGAGCGTGGAGGATATACTTTCGCAGTACGAAGGCGTGAAGGAGTTCCTCAAGGGCGGCGGTATCACCGCAACGGGCGGCGAACCGCTGGTTCAGCTCGGCTTTCTGACGGAGTTGTTTGAAAGCGCAAAGAAAAAGGGGATACACACCTGCCTTGATACCTCGGGCGTGCTTTTTACGCCCGGTGACACCGTGAAGTTTGAACGGCTGGCGAACTGCACCGACCTTGTAATGCTGGACATAAAGCACATAAACAGCGAAAAGCATAAGGCGCTGACGGGGCACGGGAATGAGAATATACTTGCTTTTGCGCAGTTTCTTTCGCAAAGGGGAGTGCCGCTGTGGATAAGGCACGTTGTTGTTCCCGGGGTGACCGATGACGAGGCTTCGCTCTATGAGCTGGGCAGGTTCATTTCGGGGCTTAAAACGCTGAAAGCGCTGGACGTTCTTCCTTATCACACAATGGCTAAGGAAAAATACAAAAAGCTCGGGCTTGATTATCCTCTCGGGGATACGCCTGCGGCGACCAAGGAAGCTGCTGCGGCAGCGAGAGATGTAATAATGAAAGGGCTGCGTGACGGGCTGAAAAGCAAAATGTAGCCTGCATTTACACCGCCTGCAAAAAGCGGTCTTAATTGCTCGTGCGGCGGTGTTTTTTTGGGCGCATTGCGAAATTGCACATTATTTTTGCTCAAATTTGTTGAGTGTGACGTATTTGAAAAAATCGGGTAAAGTCGCTTTACAAAGAAAACGTTTTATGTTATAATAGTTAAAATGCGAAAAGGAGGAGCTGCAAGTGCAAAAGGCATATCTTATTCTGGAAAACGGTACTATATTTGAAGGAACAGGCTTTGGTGCAACGGGCGAGGCTGTCGGTGAGATAGTTTTCACTACGGGCATGGCCGGGTATCTTGAAACGCTTACCGATCCTTGTTATTTCGGACAGATCGTTGTTCAGACGTTCCCGTCTATCGGTAATTACGGCGTTATTTCCGATAATATGGAATCATCAAACGCTAAAGTTAAAGCATATATTGTAAGAGAATGGTGTCAGGAGCCCAGCAACTATCGTTGTGAGGGTGATCTTGACACTTTTTTAAAGCAAAACGGTATAGTAGGCCTGTGCGGCATCGACACAAGACAGCTGACAAAAATAATCCGTGAGAACGGTGTTATGAACGGCAAGATCGTCAGTGAGGGTGCGAGCTTCGGGCTTACGGATATAAAGGGCTACACTATCGAAAATGCGATCGAAAGCGTTACCTGCAAGGAGGAAACAACGGTAAAGCCCGAGGGTGACAGCAAGTTCAGGGTAGCAGTGCTTGACCTGGGAATCAGAAATTCAATGAAAGCACAGCTGCTGGGCAGAGGCTATGAGCTGACGATAGTTCCTGCTTTCACGAAGGCTGAAAGGATAAAGGAGCTTGGCGTTGACGGAGTTGTTATCACTCAGGGACCGGGAGATCCTGCGGACTACAAGAGCATAAGCGATGAGATAGCTAAGCTGTGCGAGATGAAGCTGCCGATATTTGCGGTAGGTATGGGACATGAGCTTACAGCTGCTGCTCACGGCGCTAAGACATATAAGCTGAAATACGGACACAGAGGTGCAAACCAGCCTGTTGAGTATCTTGAGAGCGGAAAGACATATATCACATCGCAGAACCACGGCTTTGGTGTGGAGAACATCGCATTGCCGGGCAATGCAAAGGCGACATTTGTGAATGTGAATGATAAGTCCTGCGAGGGACTGGAATATGAGGGCGAGCCGATAGTTTCGGTACAGTTTGATCCCGAGCTTGACGGCGGTCCGCTTGACACAGGCTTCCTTTACGAAAAATTTGAGGGATTCATGAGCAAATAAGCAATTAGCAAGATGATTTTAGAAAGGAATGATTTGAGTGCCTTTGAATAAAGATATTAAAAGCGTTCTTGTTATCGGTTCGGGACCTATCGTTATCGGTCAGGCAGCAGAATTTGACTATGCAGGAACACAGGCTTGCCGTGCGCTGAAACAGCAGGGGCTTGAGGTCATACTTATTAACTCCAACCCTGCCACGATAATGACAGACAACGCAATGGCAGACAAGATATATATTGAGCCGCTTACGCTGGAAACGGTCAAGAGAGTTATCAAAAAGGAGCGCCCGGACAGTGTGCTTTCAACACTGGGAGGACAGACGGGACTTACGCTTTCCATGCAGCTTGCAAAGGAAGGCTTTCTTGATAAATACAACGTAAAGCTGCTCGGCGCAAGAGTTGAAACTATCGACAAGGCTGAGGACAGACAGATGTTCAAGGATACTATGGAGTCTATCGGTCAGCCATGCATACCTTCAAAGGTGGTAAACACTGTTGAGGACGCTGTTGATTTTGCAAACTCTATCGGCTATCCGCTTATCATAAGACCTGCTTTCACACTCGGCGGAACGGGCGGCGGTATCGTTCACAACGAGGAAGAACTGAGAGAGATAACAAGAAACGGACTTTATCTTTCACCTATCACTCAGGTGCTTGTGGAAAAGTGCATCTCGGGCTGGAAGGAGATAGAGTTTGAGGTCATCCGTGACTCAAAGGGCAACTGCATCACAGTATGCTCAATGGAGAACGTTGACCCGGTCGGAGTACACACGGGAGATTCTATCGTTATAGCTCCTGCGGTAACGCTTTCGACTGAAGAATATGCAATGCTGCGTACTGCTGCGCTGAAGATAGTTGACACGCTTGAAGTTGAGGGCGGCTGTAACTGCCAGTTCGCACTTGACCCTGAATCGAGCGAATATGCAGTGATAGAGGTAAACCCGAGAGTATCACGTTCATCCGCTCTTGCTTCAAAGGCAACGGGATATCCTATCGCTAAGGTCGCTGCACAGATAGCTGTCGGCTATACACTTGATGAGATAAAGAACGCTGTTACGGGTAAGACTTATGCCTGCAACGAGCCGACTATCGACTATATCGTCTGCAAGCTGCCCAAGTGGCCTTTTGACAAGTTCGTTTATGCAAAGCGTGAGCTGGGCACACAGATGAAGGCAACGGGTGAGGTAATGTCTATCGGCACGACCTTTGAGCAGGCTATAATGAAGGCTGTCAGAGGTGCGGAGATAGGACATGACTGCCTTATCTCGCCGAAAATGGCTGAGTTCAGCGATGATGAGATAAGAGCTAAGCTGCACAACTGCGATGACGAAAGGCTGTTCGTGGTATACGAGGCGCTGCGCAGAGGTGTGAGCGTTGACGAGATACATCAGATCACCATGATCGATGAGTGGTTCCTCAACAAGTTCCTTAATCTTATCGCTATGGAAAAGCAGCTCAAGGATAATTACAGCGATGAAACATATCTTGCCGCAAAGAAGCTGGGCTATCCCGACAAGGTGATAGAAAGACTTTCGGGCAGGAAGATAGAAAAGCCTATACACTGCGTTTACAAGATGGTGGATACCTGTGCTGCCGAGTTCGCTGCGCAGACACCTTATTTCTACTCGACCTACGACAACGAGGACGAGGCAAGCGAGTTTATCGCAAACAAGGTCGGTGAGAAAAAGACTGTCATCGTGTTCGGTTCGGGCCCGATAAGGATCGGACAGGGCATCGAGTTCGACTACGCTTCGGTGCACTGCGTATGGGCGCTTAAAGAAAGAGGCTACGATGTTGTTATCGTAAACAACAACCCCGAAACTGTTTCAACTGACTTTGACACGGCTGACAGACTTTACTTTGAGCCGCTGACAAACGAAGATGTTATGAACATAATCAGAGTTGAAAAGCCTGTGGGAGTGGTAGTTGCTTTCGGCGGACAGACCGCTATAAAGCTGACAAAGTTCCTGGATTCAAACGGAGTAAAGGTGCTTGGCACACCGCCTGATTCGATAGATGCGGCCGAGGACAGAGAGCGCTTTGACGAGCTGCTTGAAAGCCTTGATATAAAGCGTCCGCAGGGATTCACGGTGATGACCGCAGACGAGGCGCTGGAGGTTGCCAACAAGATAGGCTATCCTGTGCTTATGCGTCCTTCCTACGTTCTTGGCGGACAGAACATGATAATCGCATTCAACGATGATGACATAAAGGAATACATGGCTATCATTCTTGCGCAGGGCATTGAGAACCCCGTGCTGATAGATAAGTACCTTATGGGAACAGAACTGGAGATAGATGCTATCTGCGACGGTGAGGACATTCTTATCCCCGGTATCATGGAGCATATCGAGAGAACGGGTATCCACTCGGGCGACTCTATCGCAGTTTACCCTGCATGGAACGTTTCGGATAAGCTGATGGAGAGGATAGTTGACTGCTCAAAGAGGCTTGCCGTTTCGCTGAAAACTATGGGACTGGTAAATATCCAGTATCTTATAAACAATGATGAGCTTTATGTTATCGAGGTCAATCCACGTTCTTCAAGAACTATCCCTTACATCTCAAAGGTGACAGGCGTGCCGATGGTAGACCTTGCAACAAGGGCAATGCTGGGCGAAAAGCTGGCTGATATGGGCTACGGAACGGGGCTTTACAAGAACTCGCCTTATGTTGCGGTCAAGGTGCCTGTATTCAGCTTTGAAAAGCTGATAGATGTTGACAACCACCTCGGTCCTGAGATGAAGTCAACAGGTGAGGTACTTGCAGTTTCTTCAAGTCTTGAGGAGTCGCTTTACAAGGGACTTACCGCAGCGGGCTACAAGCTGGGCAAGACGGGTGGAGTGTTTATTACCGTAAGAGATGCGGACAAGGCGGAGATACCAAGAACCGCCAAGCTGTTTGCTGACCTCGGCTTTACGCTTTATGCAACAAGAGGTACTGCGGCTGTTCTTAAAGAACACGGCATAGATTCGATAATAGTAAACAAGATACACGAGGGTGAGAACAACACTATCGACCTTATCGAAAGCGGCAAGGTATCGTATGTTATATCGACATCGGCTAAGGGCAGGATGCCGACAAGGGATTCTGTCAAGATAAGAAGAAAGACGGTCGAGTGGAACATTCCTTGCCTTACCTCGATAGATACCGCAAATGCTATCGCTATGTCTATCAGAAGCAAGTACAACGAATCTTCAACGGAGATAGTTGACATAAACGACCTGAGAAAAGAAAAGCAGCACCTTAAATTCACAAAGATGCAGGGCTGCGGTAACGATTATGTTTACTTCAACTGCTTTGAGCAGCGCATCGACAATCCCGAGGGTCTTGCGATAAATCTTTCGGACAGACATTTCGGTATCGGCGGCGACGGCGTGATACTTATCTGCCCTTCAAAGATAGCGGATGCAAAGATGAGAATGTTCAACCTTGACGGCTCTGAGGGCAAGATGTGCGGTAACGGCATAAGATGCGTTGCCAAGTTTATGCGTGATAACGGTATCGTTGACAAGGACGAGATGACCGTAGAAACTCTTTCGGGCATTATGAAGATAAGCCTGACAAGACACTACGGCGAGGTGAACGGTGCGACTGTAAACATGGGCAAGGCTATCCTTGCACCCGAGCAGATACCTGTTACACTTGAAGCAGGCGAAAACGGCGCAGTCGTAGACAGACCGATACACATTATCGACAAGGACTTCAACATTACCTGCGTTTCAATGGGCAATCCGCACGCTGTTACTTTTATAAATAATGTTGATGATTTTGACATTGAAAAGTACGGCCCCGTATTTGAGCGCAACGAGATATTCCCCGAAAGAGTCAACACCGAGTTCATCAAGGTGATAGATGAGAACACTCTGAAAATGAGAGTATGGGAAAGAGGCTCGGGCGAAACATGGGCTTGCGGAACAGGTGCGTGTGCGGCTGTGACTGCGGCTGTGCTCAACGGCTACTGCCCGAAGGATAAGGATATAACCGTCCTGCTCAGAGGCGGCACGCTGAAGATACGCTACACTGACGAGGCAGTGTATCTGACAGGTGATGCTGTAACGGTATTCTCGGGAGAAACGATAATCTGATACGGTATCCCGATAAAGAAAAAATCACAAAGGAGTTGTTTTAAATGCCTCAGATAAATGAGAACTTTTTAAAGCTGGAAAAGAATTATCTTTTCATCAATATTGCAAAGAAGATAAATGCCTACAAGGCTGCACACCCCGAGGCTGATATTATCAGAATGGGTATCGGCGATGTTACACAGCCGATCGCAAAGTGCGTTGTTGACGCAATGAAAAAGGGCGCTGACGAAATGGGCGTTAAGGAAACTTTCAAGGGCTATGAGGACTCGGGCGCAGGATATGCTTTTCTGCGTGAGGCTGTTTCGGGCTACTACAAGTCATTCGGCGTTGATGTGCCTGCTGACGACATAAGGATAAACGACGGCGCAAAGGCTGACTGCGGAAATATCGTTGATATTTTCGGCAACGATAACACGGTGCTTATAACAGATCCTGCGTACCCTGTTTATGTTGACACAAACAGAATGTGCGGAAGAAATGTTATATTTGCGGATTCCAACGAGGAGAACGGCTTTGCGGCTATGCCTGATGAGAATGTTAAGTGCGACCTTATCTATCTTTGCTCGCCGAACAATCCGACAGGCTCGGCTTACACAAGCGATCAGCTGAAGGAGTGGATCGCTTACGCTAAAAAGAACAACGCTGTTATCATTTACGACAGCGCTTATGAGGCATTTATAACTGATGAGGACGTTCCGAGATCTATTTACGCTGTTGAGGGCGCAAAGGAAGTTGCTATCGAGATGTGCTCGCTTTCCAAGACAGCAGGCTTTACAGGTATGCGCTGCGGCTACACGGTAGTTCCGAGCGAGCTTGTTGTAAAGGCTTCAGACGGCAGCGACGTTAAGCTGGCTGACCTTTGGGGAAGAAGACAAGGCAGCAAGTTCAACGGTGTTTCGTACCCTGTACAGTGCGCAGCTGCGGCTGTTTTCACCGAGGAAGGCTTAAAGCAGACAAGAGAGAACATTGAGTATTACAAGAACAATGCAAAGATCATCGGCAATACACTTGACGAGCTGGGAATAAAGTACACAGGCGGAAAGAACAGCCCGTATATCTGGCTCAAGTGCCCCGGCAACATGGGCAGCTGGGAGTTCTTTGACCTGCTGCTTGAAAAGATAAACGTTGTTGGCACACCCGGCGCAGGCTTCGGAAAGAACGGCGAGGGCTGGTTCAGACTGACTGCATTTGGTGACAAGGACAGAACAGTTGAGGCTATGGAAAGACTCAAAACTCTGAAATTCTGATAAAGAAGTTTTTCGCCATAG
>DFFV01000025.1 GCA_002371625.1 Ruminococcus sp. UBA3767 | reverse complement strand
GTACGCACAATGTGGGGCGGTTCAGTCAACGGGGGATCTTATTTTGTGTCCTATTGTGTCCGTGCCGAGTTCCATAGCCTGAAGGCTGCGATGCAGACTGCGATAGCTATTGCGCTGCGCACTATCACCGAGACCGACATCGGCAGTATCCTGCCCGAAAGGTTGCTCACGGCGTGCAGGAGCATTGCCGCAGGCAGCGTGAAGCGTGACTTGTTAAAGGCTATGCCGTAGTATATCACCAGCGTAATTGCGGTGCACAATACCATCCCCTCTGCTGCCGAAATGACTGTAACAGGGAGGATATCGGCGGCTGCTTTGCCCGTTCCTATAAGACCGAAACAGGTGATGCCCGAGTTTATATCTTCAAAAGCGGAGTGACCGATCCCGTAGGCAGCGGCTTCCTTGGGGGTGATATACGGTGCAAGCAGAAAGCGCAGCATAAGGAATTTTCCGCCCTCCTCGAAAACGCCGTAAAGCAGGGCGTTGTAAATGCTGAACTGCAAAAAGGGGCTGTCAGAGAACTGCGAGCGTATCGCTCCCGCAATGAAAAATATCGGGAATGCGGCGGCAAGCGCTGCGATCGCAGGGTATATCTTAGCCTTGGTCTTTTTGCGCAGTATCAGCAGTGCCGCAGGTGCTGCAAGCAGGTGTAAAAGCCCTGCCAGCAGGCAGTTGATATCCTTCATTCTCAGCTCCCTTTGTTTGCAAGAAAGCCCGAAAACAGCTTTGCCAGCTCGGTCGCACATTCCTCAAGGCTTGCCGCATATTCTGTTCCGGGATCGTCCTTTGCGGTATCGGTTATCACCCGGAAAACATTATAAGGCAGGCTGTTTGCGCAGCATATCTGCCCGACAGCCGCACCCTCCATTTCACCTGCGCAGGCACCAAAGCGAGAGGAAACAGCATTTCGCTCATCGCTCCCCTTGAAGAACCTGTCGCCTGTTGCGATGATGCCCGTTGAAACTGTTTTTCCGCAGGCGGCAAGATAGCTTTCAAAGCTGCGTGCTTCATTTTCATCGCAGGGCAGCTCTATCATGTTTATCCCCGAGATCATTCCCACGGGATCGCCCACCGCAGAGGTGTCCATATCGTACTGGACACAGGCATTTGCACAAACGATATCGCCTATCTCAATGCCCGGTATCAGTGCGCCGGCAGCGCCGATGTTGTAGATGTGCGTGCAGCCAAAGTCCGTTATCATCACCTGTGCGCACGAGCCTGCAAAGACCTTTCCCACGCCGCACACCGCAAGCACTGCCTCGGTGCTGCCGAGCCTGCCTGTTGTGAATGTCCACGGACCTGTTTTTCTGACCTGTGTATTTTCCATCTGCGAGATGATGTATTCAGCCTCGCATTTCATTGCTGTTATTATTCCCGTCATTATAGCTTTCTCCCGTCTGAGCAGCCATGCTCTTTTTTATTTGCCTCAGCTCCAGCAGCAGCACGATAACAAGGCAAACGCCTGCGCCTATCGCTGCACCGCAGCTGTCTATCATAACATCTCTAAGCTCGCAGGAACGCCCCGGCACGAAGCTCTGGTGGAATTCATCCGTTGCCGCATAGCCTGCGCATATCGCAAGAGCTGCAAGGTAGCGCAGCTTTTTGTTGTTTATTATCCACATTGATGCAAACGTTAGTCCGCCCAGCAGCATATATACCGAAAAGTGAGCAGTTTTCCTCACCGCAAAGGCAAGGGTATCGTTCACCAGCTTGATATCATGCTTGTTTTTTATATCGTTCAGGTCGGTGAAGATATACTTTTTGAGAAACTTAACTATAACACCGCTCTGCGAGGACGAGCCTGAGGCATCAAACGATGAAAATATAAATATCACCACAAAAACCAGCAGCACGGGGATAAGTCCGAGCAGCAGCTTAGTTTTTCTGTTCATCAAAATTCTCCTTCAGATAGTCCAAAAGTGCCTGCTTGTTGTTTTCGGTCTTTTCGTTTATGACCGCATCAAGCAGCATTTTCAGTCCTTTGCCTATATCCCTGTCGTTCAGCCCGAGGGCTTTGAGGTCGTTGCCATTCACCGCAAGGTCCTTCAGGTGAAGACACAGATTTTCCCTGCATATCTCGTCAGCCAGCCGTTCAAGCTCGTCAAGCTCCGCCAGCTTCTGCTCACGCATATACATCGACTGCGCAAGTGTATCTGCACGCCTTACTGCGAGATAATCGGCAAAAAACTCCTCATCGTATTTTGAAAGCAGCCGCCTTACCGACTTTTTCTGCGCAGGTATCCTCGTATCGTGCTCCAGCACAAGTGCGTGTATCCTGCTGCGTGACTTGTTGTCCAGCTTCAGCGAGGCGGTGACCTGCCTTGCTATCTGCTCGCTTTTCTGCTGGTGAGTCTTGAAATGGCTGATGCCCAGCTCATCGACTGTTTTCACCAGCGGCTTGCCTATATCGTGCAGCAGCATCGTAAGGCGCAGCACCCAATCGGGCTTTATGCTGCTGACGCTTTTGCATATATGCGTGTAAACATCATAGCAGTGATGCGGATTGTTCTGTTCAAGCCCGAAGCAAGGCTCGAGCTGAGGTATCATCAGCGCCATAACGTCACGGTACTGCAATAGTATCCTTTCGGCATTTTTGCCGCACAGCAGCTTTTTAAGCTCTGCTGCGATGCGCTCTGCGGAGATGGCTTTTAAAAGTTCCTTCTGCTCGTGTATCGCCGCTGCGGTGTCGGGGTGTATCTCAAACCCAAGCACTGCGGAAAAGCGCATTGCACGCAGTATCCTCAGTGCGTCCTCCTCAAATCTTTCCTGCGGCTTGCCTACGCATCTTATCAGCTCATTCTCTATATCCTCAAGCCCTGTGAACATATCCACAATGCCTTCCTGCTCGTTATAGCAAAGCGCATTCACAGTAAAATCACGCCGTTTAAGGTCCTGAGCAAGCTCGGTCTCGAATTTAACGCTGTCGGGCTTGCGGTGGTCGGTGTATTTTCCGTCGCTTCTGAAAGTGGTTATCTCAACAGGGGTGCGGTCTATCAGAACAGTCAGCGTTCCGTGCTTTATCCCTGTTTCTATCGTCCTGAACTGCGCAAACACCTGCTTCATCATTTCGGGCGTGCAGTCGGTGCAGATATCGTAGTCATTGGGCTGCTTGCCAAGCAGGTGATCTCTCACGCAGCCGCCGACTATATATGCCTGATAACCGTTTGAATGCAGTATATCAAGCGCCTTTGCCGCATAAGCGGGGATCTTTATCTTCAAATCGTCATCTCCTCGGGTAAAGCCTGATTATTTGTCTTTCATCAGGGCAGACTGATATTATGGAAATAATAAAAAAGCTGTATAACGCCATAAAAACAAAATATTTTCTGCTTGCCGCAAGCGGTATATCGTGCGCAGTCCTGCAATCCTCGGCTGAATTTGCACCTGCGGCATTTATCAGCTATGCGCCGATGATGTATCTGCTTTGCAGCTTTGAGGGCAGGCGTGAATTCGTGAAGCGCTTTGCCTGCTTTTTTGTGCCGTATTATTTTTACCAGCTCGTTTTCCTGCTCACCGTTTACCGCCAGATAGAAATGAAGCGCCCGCCGGCAGTGCTTTTGCTGCTGCTTGCGGTAATTGTGCTGACAGTATGGGAAAGTATCCTTATGCTGATGCCCGTTTTGCTTTTTGCCTATCTTCGCAGAGGCGGAGCTTTTGATGTCGTCGTCCTCTCGCTGCTCATCGCCTCGGGCGAGTGGCTTGAGGAAAACATATTTGTGCTTTCTTTCCCCTGGTCAGCGGTGTGGCTGAGCGTGACGGGAATGCCTGTTGCGCTGCAAACTGCAAACCTGCTCGGCTGCAGGATAGTTACCGTACTTTTGCTGAGCTTCAACGGCTTTGCGGCATTTGCTGTGATGCACCCAAAGCGTATGCGTGCAGCGGCAGGTGCGGCTGCGGTGCTGGGGATAATGCTGGGCTACGGCTTTTATTCTGTAAGCGCTGCCGAAAGGGCAGGCAGAGATTCGCCGCAGATAAAGGTGCTTATCGCACAGGACGAAAAGGAGGGCAGCAAAAAATCAGGCTGCTCGGCACTTGACTGTGCCCGTTCTTACAGCGAGCTTATAACATCTCAAAACGAGAGCGCCGACCTGATAGTTCTTCCCGAAACTGCGGTGCCAACGAGCTACGATGAGAGCGCAGCTGAATTCGATATTATATCACGCCTTGCCAAAAACAGCGGCGCAGCGGTAGTTAACGGCTGCTTTTTCCGCCTTGACGGCGACGGCTACAACGCACTTTATGCTGCGCAGCCGCAGGGAAAGGCGAGCAGACCTTATCTTAAACAGGTGCTGGTGCCCTTCGGGGAAAGGGTGCCGCTTGCTGCGCTTTTCGGCGTGGGAACGCTTTGCGAATGCAGCGATGAAGAATACACCAAGCCGCTTGAAACCGGAGTTGGAAAGGTAGGCTGCGCTATCTGTATCGAGTCTATCTACCCCACGACCGTGCACAAACAGGCTTTTTGCGGTGCGCAGCTGCTTTGCGTCTGCACCAACGACAGCTGGTTCGGCAGCAGCTACGCAAGAAAAATGCATTTTCGTCACAGCATAATGAGAGCCGTTGAAAACGGCAGGTATCTTCTGCGCTCGGGCAACTGCGGCATCTCCGCCGTGATAAGCCCGTCGGGGAAGATAGAAAGTATACGTGAGGAGACCACCAAGGGAGTCGTAACGGGCAGCGCCGCACTTATCTCGCAAAAGACATTTTACTCACGCACCAACGATCTTTTCTCGGTCGTCCCCGCATTTCTCACCGCCGCAGCGGTTATGAAGGCTTACACCCGCAGGGAAAAATTCGGTTGACCGAATTTCCTTAAAGCGTCAGCAGCTTGTCAAGTATCCTGTGAGCTGCCTCGTCCTTGCTCATCAGCTCCAGCTCGCAGGTATCCTGCTTTGTTATCAGGGTTATAACGTTTGTGTCAACGCCGAAGCCTGCGCCCTGTGTTCTTAACGAGTTTGCGCAGATCATATCACAGTGCTTGCTCTCCAGCTTTCTGCGTGAGTTTTCGATAACATTGTCAGTTTCCATCGAAAATCCGCAGATCAGCTGACCCTCACGCTTGCTTTCGCCCAGCGCTTTAAGGATGTCCTTTGTGCGCACAAGCTCTATCTTCATATCGTCATCTGATTTTTTGATCTTGCTTTCAGCCGTTACCGCAGGTGTATAATCCGCAACGGCGGCAGCTTTTATAATTATGTCCTGCTGGGCTGCCCTTGCCATGACCTCGTTATACATCTCGTCTGCGCTTGCGGCATTGACTGCATCGACAAACAACGGCGGCTCCACATCGCAGTGTCCGCACACCAGCGTTACCTGCGCACCACGGCGCATTGCTGCCTTTGCCAGTGCAATGCCCATTTTTCCGCTTGAATGGTTGGTTATAAAACGCACAGGATCTATTGATTCTCTTGTCGCCCCGGCGGTGACAAGTATTTTTTTGCCCTCAAGGTCTTTTTCATAGGCTATCTCCCTGAGAATGTGCTCCACAAGCACGCTTTCCTCGGGCAGCCGCCCGTCACCGATATCGCCGTTTGCAAGCATACCCGTATCAGCATTTATAATGCCGTAGCCGTATGATGCGAGCTTTTTTATGTTGTCCTCAACGATAGGGTTGTGCAGCATATTGTGGTTCATCGCAGGCGCAACGAGCTTTTTGCAGGGGCACGCCATAACGGTGGTGGTGAGCATATCGTCAGCAATGCCGCAGGCTATCTTGCCGATAACATTAGCCGAGGCAGGTGCGATAAGCACGATGTCGGCAGCCTTGGCAAGCGCAACGTGTTCAACGCTGTACTGAAAATTCCTGTCGAAAGTGTCTATGAGGCACTTATGCCCGGTGAGCGTTTCAAAGGTGATGGGGTTTATGAACTGCGTGGCGTTTTGCGTCATCAGCACGTGAACATCAGCGCCCAGCTTTTTGAGCATTCTTGCGGTGTTCGCCATTTTGTAGGCTGCGATAGAGCCTGTTACGGCAAGAACGACGGTTTTTCCTTTAAGCATTGTATAATACCTCCAAACCACAGGTTTTATTTGCGTCTGAAATATATTATACCATAGATTTTCTCAAAAAGATATAGCTTTTTTTAAAAAAGTGTGCTATAATGTTCTCGGAGATCAGGGAGATCTCTGCGCTAAGGCGGCGAAAAGCCCGCAGAAACGTGCCAAAGCAGGCATTGAGCATCAAGTCTGACTTTGCAGGGCACGGCGGAAATGAACCGTAAAAGCGCTGTATTGTATCCTGCCTTGCAGGAATAATAACAAAGGAGGTTTTCATTATGAAAACAAACACAAAAAAGATATTCAATGTTCGCCAGCTGGTGATCCTGGGCTTAATGACGGGAATGATATTCCTTATGGGACTTACGCCGATAGGGTATATCAAAACAGGAACGCTCTCGATCACACTTATCACCATACCTGTGGCTATCACGGCTTATGTTCTCGGACCTGTGGGCGGTGCGATAGCAGGACTGATGTTCGGTATAACGAGCCTTATTTCTGCTTTCACCCAGCCCAGCGCAATGATGGTAGCTTTGACCGAGGTAAGTGTTGCTCGCACAGCTGTGCTCTGCCTTGTACCGAGGATACTTGACGGTCTGCTTATCGGTCTTTTGTCGGCAGGACTCAAAAAAACACGCATCCCAACAGCTGTATCGGGTGCGATAGCAGGCTTCGGTATAGCTTTTGTCAATACGCTGCTGTTTATGACATCGCTCGTGCTTTTGTTCGGCAATACGGAGTATGTCAAGAATATGCGTGCGGACAGGAACTTGGTGGTGTTTATCATCGCTATCGTAAGCGTGAACGTTATTATTGAGTGGGTATCCACCGCTGTTGTGACCTGCGCTGTCAGCACGGGACTGCAAAGGGCAGGCTTTATAAATACAAAAGCAAAAACAGCTTGAAATTAAGCAGGAGATAAAAAATGATACTTGCAGTTGATATAGGAAACACAAATATAGTTATAGGCTGCTGCGATGATGATAAGATACTTTTCAGAGAAAGAGTTTCCACCAGCCTGACCGCAACAGACCTTGAATATGCAGTCACGCTGCGCACAGCTGTTGAAATGAACGGGCTTGACGGCTCGCAGATAGACGGTGCGATAATCTCATCTGTTGTGCCGACGATAACCAATACGGTCAAGGCGGCGGTCGAAAAGTATACCAAGGTCAAGTGCAAGGTAGTGGGGCCGGGAATGAAAACGGGGCTTTCGATAAAAATAGACAACCCCGCACAGCTGGGAAGCGACCTTGTGGTAGATGCAGTTGCAAGTACAAGTGAATACGAAGCGCCCATGATAATTATAGATATGGGAACTGCAACGACGCTTTCTGCGATAGATAAGGATAAGAATTATCTTGGCGGAATGATACTGCCGGGAATAATGGTATCTCACGATTCGCTCATAAGCCGCACCTCGCAGCTGCCGAGGATAGCACTTGAAGAACCTAAAAAAGTCATCGGCACAAACACGGTGGACTGTATCAAGGGCGGTATACTTTACGGCAGCGCAGGCGCTATCGACGGCATTTGCGAGAGAATGAAGCAGGAGCTTGGAAAGAACTGCACAGTCGTTGCAACGGGAGGACTTGCCCCTGTGGTAGTTCCGCTTTGCAAAACGAAGATAATTCTCGATGAGGACCTGCTGCTGAAGGGTCTTGTTCTGATATACAACAAAAACATCTGAAAAGCGGAGGGATAGCAATGATAAGAGATATCCAGCGCAGGATTAACGACCTGAAGGAAGAAAAGGATATATGCATACTTGCACACAGCTATCAGGCTAAGGAGATAGTTGAGGTCGCAGACATCACGGGAGATTCCTATAAGCTCTCGGTCGAGGCGGCAAAGGTGAAAAATAAGAATATCATCATGTGCGGCGTGCACTTTATGGCGGAAACTGCTAAAATGCTCTCGCCCGATAAGCACGTTTACCTTGCTAACCGTCAGGCAGGCTGTCCGATGGCAGAGCAGATGGACGCTGAGATGATAAACGCTATAAAGGCTAAAGAGCCTGACAGGAAAGTGGTCTGCTATATAAACACCACCGCAGCTCTTAAAGAGGTGTGCGATGTGTGCGTGACTTCATCATCGGCGGTGAAGATAGTAAAGAATATGGATGCACAGAAGATACTCTTCATTCCCGACTGCAACCTGGGTTCTTTTGTTAAAAAGGCTTGTCCCGATAAGGATATAATGCTGCTGCAGGGCGGCTGCCCGACTCACGCAAGGGTAACAAAGCAGGAGCTTGAGGAGGCTAAAAGGCTTCACCCAAATGCGCTTGTGCTGGTTCACCCCGAGTGTAAGCCCGAGGTCACCGAGCAGGCTGACT
>DFFV01000072.1 GCA_002371625.1 Ruminococcus sp. UBA3767 | reverse complement strand
CGTCTTCAAGATCTATTTCCTTAGTCTCACCGTTCTTTGATGTCCACTCAGCAACTGGTGTTGTTTCGCCCTTCTTGGTTACTGTCAGCTTAGCGCCGTCGAGTTCCTTCTGGCCTGTTACATCTGTCTTATTGAGTGTTACCTTTGTGATGTTTGCTGCATCGCAGATAACAAGAAGTGCTTCATTGCTGCTGTCCTTTGTAAGAACTGCGCCTTCCTTATTGTCGAAGTCGCTCTTTGCTGCCTTGCTTGTTACTGTGCCGTTTACAATGCTGAACTCAACATCGCTTGCAAGCACCTTATAGGACTTGCCGTTAGCATCTGTGATCTCAGCATCAGCTGATGCCGGTTCCTCGTGAAGTACATAGTCGCCGTCCTCAAGCTCAAGATCCATTGTCTCGCCGCTCTTGGATGTCCACTCAGCAACCGGTGTTGTTTCACCCTTCTTAGTTACTGTGATCTTAGCGCCTTCTACCTCAGTCTTACCTGTTACATCGGTCTTGTTTACATGGACCTTATAGGTCTTTACCTTGATAGCGTCATTTACCTTGATAACGCCCTCAGAAAGTGCAATTTCACCTTCGTCGGTTGCTACCGCAGCCTTTTCTGAGATCTCGCCCTTTTCGTTGATGGTGAACTCATACTCAGCCTTGATGATATGATACTCGTTGCCGTCCTTGTCTGTAACATTAGAAGCGGCATCCTCAATCAGCTTATAAGTTCCCGGTGCAAGTGAGATCTTCCATGTGCCGGTGTTGCCATTCTCGAAGGATGTCCAGCTGCCGACCTCAGTATTTGTAGCCGTGTCTGTTATAACGAGCTTAGCGCCCTTAACTTCTGCCTTGCCTGTAATATCAGACTTGCTGATAGTTACAACTACTGTCTTGTAAGCATCGCTTACTGTAAAGGTATTGTTGTCAAGAACAACTCCGCCTGTTGTCTTATCGATATCATCCTTGGAAGCAACAGTCTGAGAAGACTCAACAGTGCCGTTGTGTACGGTGAACTCTACGTCGCTCTTGATAACCTTGTAGGTGTTTCCGTCTGCGTCTGTGATCTTTCCGTCTGCGCTTGCTGCTTCCTCATGGAGTACATAAGTACCGTCCTCGAGTACAACATCCTTGGTCTTGCCGTTTTCTGATACCCACTCGGCAACAGGTGTTGTTTCACCCTTCTTGGTAACTGTCAGCTTAGCGCCGTCGAGTTCCTTATCGCCTGTGATATCGGTCTTATTAAGCTTGATAGTTGTTGTGTTTGCTGCATCGCAGATAACAAGCATTGGTTCCTTCTTGTCATCCTTTGTGAGAACTGCGCCTTCCTTGTTATCGAAGTCGCTCTTTGCAGCATTGCTTGTAACATTGCCTTCCTTGTCAACAGTGAAGTCAACTGTGCTTGTCAGGACCTTGTAGCTCTTTCCGTTTTCGTCAAGAAGCTCCTTATCGTTTCCGCTTGCATCCTTTGCAGCTGTTTCGGTAAGTGTATACTCACCTGCTTCAAGTGCAACGTTCCAGATAACGTCCTTCTTGGACTCCCATGTTCCTACTACATTTCCGCTCTTCTTGTCGGTGATAGTCAGCTGTGCGCCCTCGACCTCGGTCTGTCCTGTAACATCAGTCTTGTTGATGTGTACATAGAACTTCTGCGGGCCATCCTTCTGAGCATCTCTGACTGTGATGAGATTCTTGTCAGCATCATACTCGATAGAACCGTTCAAATCGCTCGCCGGCTTAGGAGCCTTGGTTATCCTGCCGTTTGCTATTTCAAACTCTGTCTCGGATTTTGTTACCAAGTACTCATTGTCGCCGTTGACGAAAGATGTGCCTGATTCTCTAAGAACGTAGACACCGTTTCTGAGTGAGATCGTTTTTGCTGTCTTACCGGAAGTCCACTCCATACCATATATTACGTTCTTGATTCCGCCGATTTCATCTTCAAGTGGGTTCACACCATCATTGTTCTTGATAACTTCTTCCCATATACCGTCGCCGATATTTTTTCCTGTTACCTTGTCAACTATCTGGATAGTAGCGCCGGCGATCTCATCGTCGCCTGTGATAGCCTTCTTGGATACGTTGATGTTGGTGAACTTAGGCATCTCAAATCTCGTCATTTTGTGATATGGGAAGTGCCACTCACCTGAAGTATTCTCGAAGTAGCCTGCTGTCATTATCCAACCGGAAGTTGTACCGGTCATGTGTGTAACAGTATTTGCATTCGGGATAAGGAATATACCTGCGGTATTCTTCATCTCAACGCAAGGTGCATTGTTAGCCTTGAACTCCTCGTCTGTATTGTAGCAGCTGTTGAAGTTCCAAACTATCTTTCTCATTACCTGCTCGTCGATCTCCAGACCGTCCGAAGTAGCCGAGTTGATAGTTTTAAGCTCGCCGCTGTCCTGCGTTACATAATGTACCTTATACGAATCTACAAAAACATTCTTGGTGTTCTTGAAATTGATAACTATCGTCTGATTTTCTTTCTTAAAGATCTCAACATCGCACTTATTATTCTTATCTTTCTGAATGATCTTGTCGCCGTCTATATAAATAGTAGCATCATCAGGATAATCACGAGAATCGATAGCGTAACTTGAACCATCGAGAACAGGAGTCAGGTTTGCTTCCTTTGCAGCAAGGAGATTGGACATTGCCTGCATCTCATGGATCGCAGGATCAACAACAGTCTTTGTTATCTTATCCGACTCCATACTGCTGTCGCCCAATTCTCCAAAGTACTGACCGCCGCCAGCTGTGAACTTCACACGGTTGATATCATCCAAATCAACGTGCATATAGCCCGGTCTCTTTGTATTACCGATAGTGATAGTTCCGTCAGGATTATCGCTGATATCGGTAGGATCCGTGAGCTTAGCGAAATGAGCTATATAGTGATCGCCTGCAGACGGTTCGGAAAGGTCGCACTCAAAGTTCTGTCCGTTGAGCGTATCTCTGAAATAGTTGACCGCAAGGTTTGTCTGCATGTGACCTTTAAGCGCAAATCTGTCAGCTGTTATACCAAAAGCAACGCCGCTTCCGAGGATATCCTCGTAGGTATAGTTGTCAAAATCAGCAATTCTCAAAAAGTTGATGTGCTCATAATACTTGGTAGTTGTCTTACCGCCGTCGTTGGTCTGGGTAAGGATATCTACCTTCTGTCCCTTATAGATGTCACCGGATTTAAGTTCGGAAACATCTTCTCCAGCCAGAACATTTCCGAGATTTCTTTCTCTCTTCGAAGCAAAAAGTCTTACCTTAGTGCCCGGCTCATTACCGTGATACTGGTCATTGTTGTTCCACAGCTTGGTGTTCTTGTCCTGAACAACGATATTCTCCTCGTTGGAGTTGTTAGCTGTTACTCTTACCAGTGCGTATGTAGGTGTAGTCGGACTGCTCTGATGAGAGACCTCTATAAGTGCATAAAGATACTCATCATCTGCTATCGTGGTAGGCTTTGCAAAATTAACATTAAGATAGTACTCAACGTTATGCTTGGTGAATGTTACGGTAGTTGCATTGCCTTCCTTGGTGCTTGCCGGGATATAGTCATCCACAAAGTCATACGACTCATAGACCTTAGTCTGATTCCAAACAGTGTACCTGCCCGGGAAAACGATATTTCTCGGATCAATGGGATTCTCGACACCAGTTGGATTTCCATTCGTATCCCTTGCATACACTCTGTAAACACGAGTTACAAAGTCATAATCAGCAGGGTTAAAATTCCCGGTCCAATAATCAGTGCCCTCACGGGATGTACCCTCTGCATTCTTGGCGCCTACTTTGTAGAATAACGAAGCATTCGGTCCGTAAGTTCCGAAAGTAACCGTCGAAGATGCATTTTTAGTCGGGTCGATCTTCACGGCTCCCCAAGCCACTACATCGTCGCCCGTCAGTTCAACGCTGCCGCCCTTGTTAACAAGCGCACCAACTACGAAAAACGCAGCACTGGTCTTGTCTTCACAAGGCTTTTCAACGCCGTCGTCAACGAACTTCACCGTAACTGTCGGTTCGCCTGCAGCGCTTGCGAACAGATCCTGAAAGACCTTATCGCCGAAGCAGATCGTTGCTGCAAGTGCCATAGCTACAAAGCCGCTGAACACTCGTTTGATCAATGATCTCTTTTTCATAAATCGCCTCTCCTTTTTTAAAAATTTTCCATAATTCCATATTCTTACACGAGACAAGGGACACTACGTCAAGTGTAATAATATCTTAATTAATTATACATTATTATCCTGACCCTGTCAACAAATTATTCATAGTTATTTTTACTGAATATGTATAGTTTTATTTGTGCAAAAAGATAGTAAAAGTAAAATGCGTTTAACAAAAAGAACAGCCGATGAGCATTGACTCAAACGGCTGTTTGCAATATTTTCTAAAATCAATTAACACTTTAGAAACAAAACTTCAAACGTTTTCGTTACTGAACACGAATATTGTTAATAGAATTTATACCGACATCCGAGCAGATCAGCGAGATCGCACCCGTGAACAGCAGATCTGTGCAGCCCACCTTTTTGCAGAAATCAACACCGTTTATGTTGAAGTATCTGTAATCGCAGACATAGATCTTTGAGAAGCTGTTCGTCAGGAACGGGATCATAGCATTTCCGTAGCTGTTCTTATAAACCACGAGAACACGGTTATTCTTGCACGGAGTCTTTATCTCAACTATCTGCGAGTCGCTTCCGAGGAACGACAGGTAGCAGTTGCTTCCCTCCATCGAATCGTAGAACAGTCCGCTCTCGTCAGTACCGTAAGGCTTGAACGGATTTGCAAAGCTCGTATCATAGTACTGGCAGGTAACTTCCTTGATGTTCTTTGGCTTGTAGTATACGAAAGTATCGGGGTTGTTCTGGATACCCTGATCGTAGTTTGAATATGTGTAAAGCGTACCCAGGAAGCCTTCCTTGGTGATCTTGTCATACTGATCCAGCGAAGGATAATCCACCTGAGCAGCCTCGGCGAACACCTTTGTGCCGTAATATGCACCCAGCGGCAGCCAGTGGTGGTCTGTCCTTGCGTAAATATCCTCGTCCATGTGCTTTGCAAGCTCATTCACACAGTTAATGCCCACAACGCCCTTGAGATTGCCGACGATGTTCTTGATGTTCTCGTTCTGGTCAGTACCCATGTCCTTCATGTTGCTCGGCATATAGAACGCACTTGAAAGCGGCGCAGGCATAGCATAAACGTTAACGCTTTCGCCCAGATCCTCTTTCCACTTGTTTATCGCCTCGGCAAATTTCTTTCCGAGGTTAAAATCAACGTAGGAAAGCACAAGTCCTCTTGTTTCCTTGCCGGAGCCGTAAACAACGACGCTGCCCAGCAGCTTGCCCTCGTTGGTATTCTCGGGTATCTTGACTACCTCGTCCTTTTTGGTGTTTGATTTGCTGCTGTCCGAACTGCTGCTGTCGCTCTTGGAGCTGTCAGGTGCCCTGCTGTCGGCACTTGTCGTGGTAACAGGCGCAGTATTTATCGATACCTTTGTGGTAACAGCAGGCTCCTCATACTTTTCCTGCTCCACCTTTTTAAGCGAACCGTTTACTTTAACATCGCCTATGCTGAAGCCGAAGCACTCGGTAAATCCGGCGCTGAAGCCCTTGAACTTCTCTCTGCCGGGGATAGTATCGGTGAAGTATGTGGTTATGCCGTTGGTGAATTCGCCGCTGAACAGCGATGAAAACGTGAATTTCGGGAACTCGGCGAGTTTACGGTTCTCCGAAGGGCTTTCCTTTTCACGCTTGCCCATCATCGTCATCACAAGCAGTATTATCGCTATCAGGAATATCGCACCAACGCAGATCAAAGCGTTGAAGAACTGCAGATTTTTCTCTGTCTGCACCATTTCCCTGCTCAGAGGTGTCTGCTTTTCCTCAGTCTTTGCGGAATTGTCCTTTATAATAGCAGCCGCAGCAGGTCTGTTTATGCTCCTGCTCTCAGGTCTTGCAGTCTGAGCACCCTCAGGTCTGCGTGTTCTGCGCTGTGCGGCAGGTCTTGCCGAAGTGCTGCGCTGCTCTCTTTTGGAAAGCGGCACCATTGCAGGCCTTGCACGCTCGCTTTTTTCGGGAACGTGTCTGTGTATCGGCTCGCCCTCATCATCAAAGAACCTCTCGTTGCGCAGCTTATGCACCTGCGGCTGTGCAGGCTGAGCTGCCTGAGCATATCTTTGTGCAGCTGCCGGGCCCGGCTGTCTGCGGCGCTGAGCGTCCAGCTCCACCGCAGCGTTCGCCTTAGGCTTTCTGCTGATGTGTCTGCGCTGGTCGGGCAGCTTTCTTTCCACCGAATAATCGTTTATAAACGGCATTATCACGTTGTCATAGTTCTCGGGTGTCTGCCCGAAAGCCATTTTCTCGTTCCTGCCGTCCTTTATAACGGGGTTATCGTAATATGCGGGCGCAGAGCTTTTCTTCTGCACAGGCTCAGGAGTACTTTCCGCCTTGGCTGTGCTCTTGCTTTCCTTTGGCTGTGTGTCCTCATTGTCGTCGATCCACACGCTCTTATAAGGCTTCAGCAGCGGCTCATCCGTCCATATAGACGTGCTCATAGCCTTTCTCTGTGCCTTTATGCGATCGACCATCTTATCGTATTCGTCCTTATGCGGGCTCTCGTAACTGCCCGAGGAGCTTTGATTCTTGTTCTCGTCCATATTTTATCACCTGTCAGAATTTGAAGTACAAAAACGGATTGTTGGTAGTGTTCACCAGCATCATGCTGCTTATGAACAGTATAGCCAGGTTCAGCAGTATGCCGAGCGTTCCGGCTACCTTCATGCCGCCTGCCGTTGTGCAAAGCGACTTCTTTATCTTCGGGATTATCGGTGTGCAAAGCACAGCCGCCGCAATGAACAGCCATAGATTCTGCGTGAACAGGCTGTTTGTCGAAAGGTCCGTGAAGCCGCCCGGTGCAAAGCCGATAAGCGACTTGAAGAACCTGCCCAGGCTCTTGAAATCCTCAAAGTAGAAAATTCCCCAGCCTATCGCTACCAGCGCAACAGCGTAGATATGCTGCACTGCCTTGTGTGTGTTTGAAAGCCATTTTCCTATAAACAGCTTTTCTATCAGCAGCAGTACGCCGAAGTACAAGCCCCAAATCATAAAGTTCCAGCTTGCTCCGTGCCAGAAGCCCGTAAGCGCCCAGACTATCATGATATTCACGCACTGTCTTGTTTTGCCCTTTCTGTTTCCGCCCAGCGGTATGTAAACGTAATCCCTGAACCAGCTTGAGAGCGAGATATGCCATCTGCGCCAGAATTCAGTGATAGATGTGCATATATACGGATATTTGAAGTTCTCATCAAAGTGGAAGCCGAAAATCCGTCCCATTCCGATAGCCATATCAGAATAGCCCGAAAAGTCGAAGTAATACCACATTCCTACCAGCACCGCACCGTACCAGTTGCCAAGCACGGTAGAATTGGCAGCCGCCGCATATCCGTCCTTGAACTCGCCGAACAGCGCTGTAACTATCGTGCTTATGCTGTTTGCGATGATGACCTTTTTGCCTATACCGAGCATTATTCTTGAAATGCCTTCAGAAACGTCCTTAACGGTCGTTTTTCTCCGGTCTATCTCCTCTGCTATCGTGGCATATCTTACGATAGGTCCTGCAACGAGCTGAGGGAACAGCGAGATATAAAGCAGCAGCTTGGGATAATCCTTCTGAACGGGCACCTTTCCTCTGTAAACGTCGATAACGTACGAAAGCGTCTGGAACGTATAGAACGAGATACCTATCGGCAGCGAGATCTTCGGCACAGGTATCGAAAGCCCGAACCAGTTATCAAAGTTGCTTATAAAGAAGCTGATGTACTTGAATGCGAACAGAACGCCCAGATCGTAGACGGTTATAAGTATCATGAACGTCTTTGCGAGCGGCTGCCCCTTGTTCTTGTCTATCGCCAGCGCCGCAAAGTAGTTTATCACCGATGAAAGCAGCAGTATAAATACCCACTTTGGCTCTCCCCAAGCGTAAAACACGAGCGAGAAAGCGATAAGCACTGCGTTCCTGTACTTTATTTTCTTAGTCAGAAAGTAAAGTCCCAGACACAGCGGCAAAAAGAAATATATGAAAAACAGATCCGCAAATATCACCTTAAAAAACTCCCTACCATTATTATTTCCTTACTTCAGTTCACAGTATCGGATTTAAACGATACCATACTATTATAACACGCTGCTTGGGCAAAGTCAATAAAAACAGGTCGAAAATATGGACAAAAAAACAATGCGCCAAGGCACCCCGGCGCATTATTTTCACTAATCTATTATGCTTTTAACAGGTGCATTTTCCTTTTCGAGCCGTTTTTGCCGCCTTGAACGCAGCCTGAGCACCAGCGACCTTACAACAGGTACCGCCGCAAGCAAAGGTATCACAGCGGCAGGGTAAAGCCTGAACGCATAGCGCTTGTCCATATCCAGCAGGTCGTTGGAAACCGCCCTGTTTTCAAGCTCTGTGCGCAGTGTTGAAACGAACCAGCCCGAAGAAGCGAGGAATGCAGCCGCTCCCACGACCGACAGTATAAAAGCAGCCGTGTTCTTTTTCATGAAAGAAAGCACCAAAGCGCATATCAGCGCTGCTTCTCCTGCTGCTAAGGCTATACCTGCCCACACAGGCAGCCCGAAATCAGAATACGCTCCCCTGAATATCCCGATAAGCGCCACGCTTCCCCAGAAAACGACGCTGTATGTACACACCGCAAGCATCAGCACTTTAACGATAATAACGTAAACAGGCTCTTTTGCGGTGCTTGTGCGTTTTTTTGAATCACTCTTTGATTTTGACATCTTACTCCTCATTCTTGTACTAAAATAAAAACCGTACATCTTGTATTATAACACACCTTCGCATTTTTATCAACAATGATCACGTTTTGAATTATTTGCCTTAAAATCCAATACAAATAATGCTTCAAATCCCATTTGCATTTTAAAACTATAAACACAAACAATAAAACTGCACAGCGTTAAAAATGAAAGGAGCTGTAAATATACTATGAGCGATTTTTTCAAAAAATGCGCAGCGGCGCTGCTTGCAGCAGGCACAGCGGTCATAATGACGGCAGGCTACTGTTCGCAGCACCTGCCAGACCGTTTCTATTGCGAGGGAAATGAAGCGCTGACGCTTCCCTACTGCGTTTCGGCAAAGCCGTGCCAGAGCGACCTTGAAGCGAGCAGCACGGCGGGCAGCCGCAAAAGCACCGAAACACTTATGCTTTTCGGCTCTGTGCCGATAAAAAATGTCGAAAAAGTCAGCGCCGAGCGCCCCATGCTGATGCCCTGCGGCGAACCGTTCGGCATAAAGCTGATAACGCAGGGAGTGCTCATCGTCGGGCTTTGCGAAACAAACGGCAAATGCTCGGCGCAGGAATGCGGACTTGAAAAAGGCGATGTTATCCTCTCGATAAACGGCAAGCCCGTTTCAAGCAACGAGCAGCTGGGCAGCATCATCGCACAAAGCGGCGGCAAGCCCTGCGAGGTCTCATACGAGCGAAACGGCAAACAAAAGCAGACCACACTCACTCCTCATCTCATCGGCGGAGCGTACAAAGCAGGTATGTGGGTGCGTGATTCCTCCGCAGGAATCGGCACAATGACCTTCTACGAAGCCTCCAGCGGACTTTTCGGCGGCTTGGGACACCCTATATGCGATGCCGACATCAAAACTCCGCTCCCACTTTCCAAAGGAAAAACAGGCGAGATACGCCTTACCGATTATTCACGTTCACGCAGCGGCTCACCGGGCTGGCTGACGGGCGATTTTGTCAATTCCTCGGGCACGGGAACAGTCTACAAAAACTGCTCCTGCGGCGTTTTCGGCGCACTTTATTCTCCCCCGAAAACAAAGAACCCCTCTCTTCCCATGGCTTTCAGGCAGGAGCTTCACAACGGCGATGCCTATATCTACGCCTCCATCGATACACAAGGACCTAAGAAGTATTCCGTCCGCATCAGCGGCATCGACCTTGCAGGCAGCAAGGGCCACGATTTCGATGTTGAGATAACCGATCCCGAGCTGCTTGAAAAAACAGGCGGTATACTCCAGGGAATGAGCGGTTCGCCCGTTATCCAGGACGGCAGGCTCGCAGGTGCGGTAACTCACGTCCTTGTTGATGATCCCAAGTGCGGCTACGGTATTTTTGCCGATAGGATGTATGCCCAGCTCCAAGACATCCCCCACGAGCTTGAAAAGACAGGATAACGCAGTATCTGCGCTGTTTCGGCAGGATCCGACAAGATCCGCCCGTCTTTTCGCAGCAGCGGCTCGACTTACGGCGAAAGAGCACTGTCGCAAATCGTCCGCTAAAGTAGAAATATTAGAATTAGTTATATTTTTTGCAATTATCTTGTGCATTATGTACTAATATGTCGTAATTTTACTGACGATTTTTCCAAAAAACTATTGCATTTGAAATTTAATTGTGATATGCTTTGATTGTGGAAAACACATCAGTACTGAATACAACAAATAATACAACAAAACTGCCGCATCAGCGGCGGTACATAGGAGGAATCTACATGACAGGCAAGATAAAGATACTTATAGGTGACGATTCGGCGCAATACGGGGTGTTCTGTGCCTCATCGCTGCGTTCTATGGGGTTTTTCGTCATCACAAGGCAAAAGGACGGTATGGTCATTTATGACGCTATCCGCTCCGAGCAGCCCGACGTTGTGATGATAGATGCGGTAATGCCGGGACTTGACGGCATAGAGCTTATCAAAAAGGTGATGGCATCGGGCTACAAAAAGCCTATGTTCATAGTGACCAGCGCATACGAGAATTCGTTTATTGAAAATCAGGTAATGAGTGCAGGCGCATCGTATTTCATGCTAAAGCCGTTTGATGTCAAAACGCTTGGCGACAGGATAAAGTCAATGCTGGATATCGACACCGACATCAATTCCGAAGCCACCCTTTCTCAGCGTAAGGGCAGCCCTAACCTTGAGATAATCGTGACCGACATAATCCATAAAATAGGCGTACCTGCGCATATTAAAGGCTACCACTATCTGCGTGAGGCTATCATAGCCTCGGTGAATGACAAGGAAATGCTGGAAAGCGTCACAAAGCTGCTCTATCCTGCGGTCGCAAAGAAATTCTCCACCACACCTTCCCGTGTTGAAAGGGCAATCCGCCACGCTATCGAGATAGCCTGGGACAGAGGAGATGTAGATACGCTCAACAGCTTTTTCGGCTATACTATCAACGTAGGCAAGGGCAAACCCACCAACAGCGAGTTTATCGCCCTTATCACCGATAAGATATGCCTTAAATACAAGTCACTTGTGGCTTGCTGAATCTGCCCCCTAATATTTTTACCTTTGTGCGCTGCCTGTGAGAGATCGCAGACGGCGCACTTTTTTTGCATTTATCGCCAAAAGCCCTATCTGATATAAGATATATTTTATATATTATGTATGGTATAGCTAAAAACTATGGCAAAACATTGTTTTTTCCGTTATCTTTGTATATTGAACGTCAACAGTTAGTGTGCTATAATTAGTTGTATTAAAAAACAAAGGAGTAATGTAAAATGAAAAAGTTAATGTCGATCATCGCTGCTGCGGTACTTTGCGCTGCTTGTCTTGCAGGCTGCGGAGATTCCTCCTCATCTGCTTCATCTTCAAGCTCAAAGGCTGAAAGCAGCTCATCTGTTTCAGCAGCTTCTTCGGAAAGCACAGCCGACTCAAGCTCGCAGGAATCATCAAGCACAGCAGACAGCTCGTATGAAAGCGCTGCCGAAAGCTCATCGGCACAGGACAGCAAAAACACAGCTTCCCTGACTATCGATGTTTCCGATATACTTGCAAACTACGATACACTTGAAAAGGGACTTCAGAGCGAGGAATTCGTTCCAAAGAGCGGAAAGATCACCGATGCCGAAACAGGCGAGTTCACTCAGGGACAGACTGCCCTTGACCTTCTCAAAAAGATAGCTGAGGAAAAAAACATCAAGCTCGATATCAAGACCACCGAGTACGGTCCTTATGTTTCGGCTATCAACCAGATCGCCGAAGGCTCATGCGGAAAGTCATCCGGCTGGATGTTCAAGGTAAACGGCAAAACACCTGATGTCGGCGCAGATCAGTGCAAGCTCGCAGCAGGTGATAAGGTCGAGTTCTTCTATGTTTGCGACTTTAACAAAATGTACGCTCAGCAGGCTGCATAATGTGCTACCTGAAAGCCTATGATCCGCTTGTCACCATCATCTACTTTCTGTGCGTGATGAGTGTGAGCGTGTTCACCACCAACCCCATTCTTCAGGCGTGCTCGCTTTTTGCGGGCGCAGCTGCGGCGGTGTTTTTAAAAGGCAGGCGCAGCATCAAGCTGCTCATCGGCTGCACCGCAGTGATAGCGGTAATGGGGGCTACCAACCCGATATTCGTGCACCGTGGCATGACAGAGCTTTTCAAGCTCGGCGAAAACAGCTATACGCTTGAATCACTGCTCTATGGTGTAAGCCTGGGCTGCTCGATAGCCAGCCTGATATTGTGGTTCTCGGTATTCAACAGCATAGTTTCTCAGGACGATATTCTTGCGGTTTTTGGCAAACATCTGCCAAAGACCGCACTTGTTATATCTATGATACTTGCATTTATACCCAAGCTGCGCAGAAAATACACCGACCTTTACCATTGCTCCTGCGGCTGCGGCGAAACACGGCGTAAAGACCTTCGCCGCACATCACGCCTTTTCACCGCCTGCATGGCTTACGAAGCCGAGCGTGTACTTGATATATCAATGGCGATGAAAGCACGGGGCTATGGGCTTAGAAACCGCACCTGCGCCGCCTCAAGACATTTCAGGGCAGCAGACCTCGGTGCAATGGCATTTATCCTTGCGCTGACTATCGTCTGCTACGTTTATCTTGGCACGGGAAAGCTCGATTACTGGTTCTATCCAAGGCTTTCACCCAACGGGCTGTGCCCCGTTCCGCAGCTGTGCTTTTTTATACTTTGCATAAGCCCACTATTCTTTATCATCAAGGAGAAGCTGATATGGAGATCATATCCTGCAAACAACTGACCTTCACCTATAACGGCAGCAGCCGCAAAACGCTTGAAAACGTGGATTTTGACGTTCAAAGCGGAGATATCGTCCTGCTTGCAGGTCTTACGGGCAGCGGAAAATCCACCCTGCTGCGCCTGCTCAAAAAGGAGATCGCTCCGGCAGGTACGCTCACAGGCAGTATAACCGTCTGCGGCAGGGATCAAAGCGAGATCACCCAGCGTGAGAGCGCAGAGCTTATCGCCTACGTTTCACAGGATCCCGATACGCAGGCAGTGACACACAAGGTATCCACCGAGCTTGCATTCGGACTTGAAAACCTCGGTGAAAAGCCATCCCGTATACTCAGCCGTGTCGGTGAGATGGCGACCTATTTCGGAATAGAAAACATCTACGACAAGCTCATCGACGAGCTTTCTGGCGGCGAAAAACAGCTGTGCAGCCTTTGTGCAGCCGCAGTTATGTCCTCAAAGCTGCTCATTCTCGATGAACCTGCCGCACAGCTGGATCCGATCGGCTCACACAAGCTCTTTTCGGCACTGCGCAGGCTCAACAGCGAGCTTGGCACAACTATCATCATCGCCGAGCACGAACCGAGAGAGATATTTGAGGTCTGCACCAAGGTCATCTTCCTTGAAAACGGCACCAGCCGCTGCTTTGAAAACAAGGAGGACTTCTGCCGTATCGCCGCAGACGATGCCGCAATGAAGGGCTACCTGCCCACATCGGTAAGGGCAACTCTGCCGCTTGGCAAGCCCGCTTTCACCGTAAGGGACGCAAAAAGCGCCCTGCAAGCCGCATTTGGACCACAGCCGCAGCCCGAGCAGCAGGCAGCCGAGCATTCATCTGCACAGGCTGCACTTGAAGCAAAAAACGTATATTTCAGATATGACAGGGGCGGAAAAGATGTGCTCTCTCAGCTTGACCTGTCGCTCAGAAAGGGCGAGATATTTGCCGCAGTCGGCTCCAACGGCAGCGGAAAAACTACAATGCTCAAGGTGCTTTCCGGTATCCTCAGGCCCTGGCAGGGCAAGCTCAGGCTGTTTTCCAAGCCGTTTAAAAGCTATAAGGGAAATACCCTCTATCGTGGCAATATCGCCCTTATGCCGCAGGATCCATACGACCTTTTCACTCAGCAGACAGTTGAAAAATGCTTTGAGCAGGTCTGCTCGGATATGGGCAGCAAAGGCGGATACAGCGAGCTTTGCGAAAGATTATCCCTTTCGCACCTGCTGGGTATGCACCCCTACGACCTCAGTGGCGGAGAGATACAGAAATGCGCAGTGGTCAAGCTGCTTCTCACGCAGCCGCAGGTAATGTTCATGGACGAGCCGAGCAAGGGACTCGATCCCGGGGCAAAACAGATGCTCGGCGAGCTTATGCGTGAGCTTGCCGCACAGGGAAAAACTATATGTCTTGCCACTCACGATATAGAATTTGCCGCAAAGTTCGCTGACCGCTGCGGCTTGTTCTTCAACGGCAAAATACAGTCGCTTTGCGATACCTCGGACTTTTTCATCCACAACAGATTTTACACTACCGATTCCTGCCGCATCGCAAGGGAGCTTTTCCCCTGCGCCGTTACTGCCGAGCAGCTTGAGGATAGTGTTGACAATGCGCTCGGACGGTGATAAAATGAAAGCTAAAGCAGTCAGCCTGTGTATCTTTCTGCTGTGCATACCCGCAATTTGCGTGGCAGGCATAGTTTTTTTCAAGGAACGCTCTATCAGCTTTGTCTGCACAGGCATAGTCCTGCTCATGCTCGCAGGATATTTCTATACCTACGAAAAAAAACGCTCACCTGCGTGGGAGCTTGTAATAATAGCACTTATGAGCGCACTTTCGGTGCTTGGCAGGATAGTTTTTGCTTTTCTGCCCTCAATGAAACCATGCTCTGCGATAATCATTCTCACTGCCGTCTATTTCGGGAGAGAAACAGGCTTTATGGTCGGCGCATTCACAGCGCTCGTTTCCAATTTCTATTTCGGTCAGGGCGGCTGGACTCCTTTCCAGATGCTTGCCTGGGGACTCACAGGCTACTTTGCGGGAATGCTCGGCAGATGGCTGGTGAAAAACAGGATACTCCTGCTCGTTTTCAGCGCCGTTATAGGCGTATTCTTCTCATTTACACTTGACATATATACTTGTCTTTGGATGGACGGAAAGGTCATCCTCTCACGCTATCTCACTCTTATCGCATCGGCAGCGTGGGTGACAGCAAGCTATGCAGTTTCAAACGTCGTATTTACAGCAATTTTCATGGAGCCGTTCGGCAGAGTATTCAGACGGCTTTGTGTAAAATATGATATAGGCATCTACGTCCCAGAGCAGACCAAAGAGGTGTGATATGACTTTACAGCAACTAAAATACGTTATCGCCGTTGTTAATTACGGCTCCATAAGCGAAGCTGCCAAGCAGCTGTATATCTCTCAGCCAAGCCTCTCAAATGCCGTGCACGAGCTTGAAAAGGAGCTTGGCATAAGCATATTTATCCGTTCCTCACGGGGCATCACGCTTTCGGCAGAGGGTATGGAGTTCCTTGGGTATGCCCGTCAGGTCACCGAGCAGGCAAAGCTGCTTGAAGACCGCTACCATTCCCATAAAAAGCCCCGGCAGCTTTGCTCCGTATCTACTCAGCACTATGCCTTTGCAGTAACAGCCTTTTCGCAGCTCATCAGCAGCATTGATACCGATGAGTACGAGCTCACCCTGCGTGAAACACGCACCAAAGAAATAATCGACGATGTCAGGTACCTTCACAGCGAGATAGGAATAATATATATCAACGACTTCAACCGCAAGGTGATACTTAAGCTCCTCGGCGAGCACCAGCTGACGTTCCATCCGCTTTTCAGGGCGCAGCCGCACGTTTTTGTCGGCAGGCAGCATCCGCTTGCACAAAGCAGCAGCGTTTCGCTTGAAGAGCTTGATTCCTACCCATTCCTGTGCTTTGAGCAGGGGCAGGATAATTCATTCTATTTTTCCGAAGAGATACTCAGCACCGCATTCCATAAAAAGCAGATACACGTTTCCGACAGAGCAACGCTTTTCAACCTCCTCAAAGGAGCAAACGGCTATACTATCAGCTCAGGCATACTCTCCCAGGATATCAACTCCGAAAATATCATCGCTATACCGCTCAGGTGCGATGAGGATATGCTGATAGGCTGGATAGAAAACAGCAAAATAAAGCTCTCAGCTATCGCCGGGGAATACATTGCCACTCTTGAGAACGTTATCAGAAGCTGCGGTCATGAGATAATCAAGCAATGATCCGGAGGATCGAACTATGACAAAATTACTCATCCGCCTTTTTGCAAAGGATACCCAAAGCCTGAAAGAACCGTCCGTCCGCCTCAGATGCGGCTACCTCGGCTCTATTACAGGCATAACGCTGAATATCCTGCTGTTTGCAGGCAAATTTATCGCAGGTCTGCTCTCGGGAGCTATCTCCGTAACGGCTGATGCCTTCAATAACCTCTCCGATGCAGGTTCTTCGGTAATGTCCCTTGCAGGCTTTAAAATGGCTGCACAGCCAGCCGATAAGGAGCACCCGTACGGTCACGGCAGAATGGAGTACGTTTCGGGCCTGATAATCTCGTTCCTTATAATGCTCATGGGCTTTGAGCTTGCACAGACCTCCGCACAGAAGATATTTCACCCAAAGGACGTCACATTTTCTGCGCTCACGCTGGTTATACTGATCGTTTCGGTGCTGGTAAAGCTGTGGATGTGGCACTTTTACCGCACCCTTGGCAGAATGATAGATTCAGCTTCACTCAGAGCAGCCTCAGCCGATTCGCTCTCCGATTGTGCGGCAACATCAGCCGTTATCGCAGCGATGCTGGTGCTTTATTTCTTTGATGTAAATATCGACGGCTATATCGGCGCAGCAGTTGCACTTTTCATTATTTACAGCGGAATAAACACCTTTCGTGACAGCCTCACTCCTATCCTTGGCGCAAAGCCGGATAAGGAGTTCGTTGAAAAAATACGAAAAAGCGCCGAAAGCTATGACAGCATAATCGGCGTTCACGATATTCTCGTGCACGATTACGGCGTTGGCAACCTTATGGTATCCATGCACGCAGAGATACCTGCCGATATGGAGCTTGTAGCCGCACACGACCTGATAGACAGCCTTGAAAATTCTCTTATGGAACAGTTCGGCTGCCTTGTAACTATCCACATGGATCCCGTTGCGGTAAATGATGAATACGTTATGCTCATCAGCCGCCGGCTCAGCGAGATAGCCTCGCAGATCGACAGCAGGATCACCGTACACGATCTGCACGTTGATCGCACCGAAGATCACTGCACGCTTGATTTTGATGTCCTTGTGCCTTATGATATCAAAGTGAGCGACGAGGAGATAAAACAAAGGATAACTTCCGACGTTGAAAAACTGGGTAAAAAAATGTACTGCAAAATCACTATTGATAAGGATTATGACTGAAACGTCAAAAAACGGAGTTCATTTTTGTGCAATATTTATATAATATCCTCTTGACAAATACTATATATTGTGTTATTATAGTTTTACATTCACAAAATGTATTGAATTTTTGGAGAGAGGTTGTTAAAAATGGTTAATGTAAATGTTATAAACGGACAGCTTTCACAGGCAGAGATAAATGCATATATAAACAGAGCGCATGAACTCTACCCTGAAAAGACTATCGAATCTATCGATCTTAAGCTCGACGGAGATTTTGTTGATGTTGACTATCATTTTGCTGATGTTCCGTTCCAGAGGATCAGAAGGATCACAGGATACCTTGTAGGAACACTTGACAGATTCAACAATGCTAAGCGAGCTGAGGTAGAGGACAGAGTTAAGCATGGCGTTGCAGATAACAAGATCACACAGACCGTTAGAGCGAGCTGATAATGGAGTTATGAAATATAAAAAAAGAGGACGGCACAAGCTGTCCTCTTTATTATTTATATGCAACCTGAATGACAAAAAAGAGCCGACTATAAAGCCGGCTCTTTTGAATGTGTACTATTGTGACTCAGAGGATCAAAGCTCTACCTTGAAATCCTCAGCGCCCTTGCCGCCTACTGTGTAGTAAGCTGCGTTCTCCTCAGGCTTAACATATACGCAAACATTGTTAGCGCTTCTGTGGCCCTTAGCCTTGTAATCAGCCTTGCAAGCCTCAACAACAGCCTTCATCTCAATGTCCTTGCCGTTGTACTGAAGAACGACCTTATCACCGGTCTCCTTCTTAGCAGCAGTCTTCTTAGCTGCAGGCTTCTTAGCAGCTGTCTTCTTAGCTGCGGGCTTCTTAGCTGCTGCCTTAGCAGGAGCCTTCTTCTCAGCTGTTGCCTTAACAGCCTCGTCCTTCTTCTCAACCTTAGCTGCATCAGCAGCTGCGTTCTTCTTTACTGCCATTGTAATACACTCCTTATCAAATTCAAATTGATTACTTGTTTACAACTTCCTTAAGAGCCTTGCCAGCCTTGAAAGCAGGAACCTTCTTAGCGTCGATGTGGATCTTCTTCTTTGTCTGAGGATTGATCGAATCCTTAGCTGCTCTCTGTCTTACCTCGAATGCACCGAAGCCAGAGATGGAAACCTTTTCACCCTTAGCGAGTGTGTCTGTTACTGTGCCGATTACAGCATCAAGAGCTTTTTCTGCATCTTTCTTTGTATAGCCGCCCTTCTTTGCTATAGCACTGAGTAATTCTGCTTTTGTCATTTTAATTACCTCCGATTTTGTATTAAGCGTTTATAAGACTTTTGCTATGCTTGTATTATAACCTATTTACGCCCTTTTGTCAAACTCTGCGGCCATATTTGTAGCTTTACATAAAAAAATGCACAAACGTGTATAATTTATTTGTGCTTATTCACAGAATATTTATACTATAACGCCCTGTCAGCGCACTTTAACTGACTTCACACGGATAAATAATCCCACAAAAGCGCAGTTTGATGCAGGCTAAACTATACTAAATCATTGATATTTGAATCCAGCATATTCACTGTTTGTTTATAAAATATGTCAAAAAGAAAAAGCCTTCCGCCGCAACTGCGGAAAGCTCTCACATCAAGCATACAGCACGCTCAAATTATAAATTTCTTAGCCTTGTTAACGATGCTCCTGTCGTTCTCATAAGCCAGCACCTTGCCTGCCAGCCCTATCTCTACCCACTTTATCTCGGCTATCTCATCCTCCTGCGGACGATAATCGGTATTTTTAGCCTTGCCGATAAAATAAACCACGTTTTTCTGGGTATCCTTTTTCGGAGAATATGTGACGATCTCACGGAAGGTGGTATCAAGATTTACATCTATGCCCGTTTCCTCCATTATCTCACGCTTGGCAGTCTGCTCCTCGGTCTCGCCTTCTTCAACGTGACCTTTCGGGAACGACCAGTGACCGCTGTTGATATGCTTGATAAGCAGTATCTCTGTGTTGCCGTGATATTTTCTATAAACAATGGCACCACATGACTTTTCGTGCATCATCGTTATTTTTGTCCTTTCAGTAGTTTTTGCATAATGCTGTATTGAGATAATTATACCACACTTTCTCTGTTTTGTCTACCGATTATCCGAAAAAATGTCACACTTTTATTAAATCAATACATATCTCTCAAAAACCGTCCGCACTGCCCTGCCCACGCATAATGCTAAAAACAAAAAGGTCCCCCGAAGCCTCAGGGGACCATACTTATTTGCGGATCATTCCTCGATCTTGGACTCGATATACTTAACGATATCGCCGACAGTCTTGATGTTCTCAACGTCCTCATCGGGGATCTCGATATCGAAATCCTCTTCGATATTCATTACCAGATCAACAACGTCCAGAGAATCAGCGCCCAGATCGTCCTGAATGTTAGCCTCCATTGTTACATCAGCCTCATCAGCGTCGAGCTGGTCAACGATAA
>DFFV01000107.1 GCA_002371625.1 Ruminococcus sp. UBA3767 | reverse complement strand
TACTGCTTGAGGTCGATCAGAAGGCGATAGATTCAAAGCGCAGCGAATACAGAGTTCACAACGGTACTATCCTTGGCTCTATCAGTTATGAAAAGCAGACTCCATCACACCTGTTTTTCCACGAAAGCCAGCTGTTTTCAAGCGGTGAATTCGTTATCAGGACCGCTGACGCATCGCTGCCGTGGATATGCAAGCTTTACTCCCCCGTTGCTATCTATCAGAGCAATGACGCTCCGTGGGGATACGACACTGAAAAGATCGACGGAAAGTCATATCCCGTTATGCAAAAGGTAGAAAAAATAGTGCCCGACTATGCACTGTTGTTTTTAGGATTTATTATAATAGATCTGTTCACACTGGCAGTGTTTGATCTTATGATGCTGTTCAGAGTGATGCTTGAAAAAAAAGCTGAAGGAGCGACCATTGACGATGAGAATGAGGAGAAAACGCAATCTTGAAGCAAGGCTGGAAGCCTGCGGAAACAGAATAATATACATGGACAGGGACGAGAAGAATTTTCAGGTAAAGGATACTTCAAGCCTGCTCGATTATAAACAGCTTTTCGGCAACGACAGCCCAGTGATACTTGAGATAGGCTGCGGCAAAGGACAATTCGCTATCGAGTACGCTAAAGCTCACCCCGAGGTGAACATACTTGCAGTTGAAAAGTCCAGCAACGTCATCGTCGATGCTGCCGAGAATGCTATTGAACAGCAGATACCAAATCTTATTTTTCTTCGTGGAAATGCCGAGTATCTCGACTGCTATATCCCGGCAAATTCAATCGGGCTGATATTTCTCAATTTCAGCTGCCCTTTCCCCAAGAACACCTACGCATCGCACCGCCTTACTCACAAGGGCTTTCTTGAGATCTACAAAAAGCTCCTGACAAAAAACGGCAAGATACATCAGAAGACGGATAATATGCACTTTTTTGAGTTCTCGATCGAGCAGTTCACACAAAACGGCTTTGCACTCAAAAACGTCAGCCTCGATCTGCACAACAGCGATTTTGAGGGCAACATAATGACCGAGTATGAGCAGAGGTTCTCCTCGCAGGGCTTGCCTATTTACAGGCTTGAAGCCTTTCAGAAGTAAGAAGTAAGAGGCAAGAGATAAGAAAAACGAGATCAGGGTGATAGTATGAAGCTAAGACCGTACATTCCCGAAAAGGACTTTGACATTATCAAAAACTGGCTGCCCGATGAACGTGCCCACGCAATGTGGTGCGGCAGCAGGTTTTCTTTCCCGATAGAAAAAGAAAACTTCCACGCTGTCCTCAAAGAGCACGCCGAAAATTACGGCGACCGCCCTTTTGCCGCAGCAGATGATAACGGCAGGATCACGGGCTTTTTCTGCATAAGCATAAACACCGATACAAAGGCGGCTTTTCTGAGATTTGTCGTGGTCGATCCTGCGATACGAGGAAAAGGCATCGGCAGGCAGATGATAGAGCTTGCCGTTGAGCACGCCCTTGAAGCTGACAACGCCCGCTGCGTTCAGCTTTGCGTTTTTGCCGAAAATGAAAGTGCGGTGCGCTGCTACACCTCGGCAGGATTTGAGCTTGTTTCAAAAACGCCGCAGGCTTATGAATTCAAGGGTGAAAAGTTCTGCCGCTGCTTTATGGAGTACAAAAAGCAAATGTGAACAAAGTGTAAAATGTATAGCTGCACTCTTGACATTTATCAATACGGGTGTTATTATTTTATCAATTTAATAGTTAAAACCGTTGATGCGGAGATAACGGCAGTTATGCCTTTACAGAGAGCCCGGGTTGCTGAGAGAGGGTAAGAAACAGGTTGTCAAATGGACCGCAGAGGGCGCAGCCAAATGTGATGTATCACAAAGTATTCTGCGACGTCAGAGGCAGACGTTATAACGCCGGGGATATGATAGTATCCTGCTAAGCGCACGGCAAAAGTCGTGAATCAAGGTGGCACCACGGATAATTAAGAACTATTCGTCCTTGACAGATCACAAACGATCTGTCGGGGGCGTTTTTTATTTGTCCTTGCACTCCCCTGACAGTCACGGACAGGAGGTAATGCAAATGATAACAACACCCGATATCCGGACGGTAAGGCAGTATGCCGCACAGGGCTGCTACGACATTATCCCGATAAGCTGCGAGATACTTTCGGATATATGCACTCCGATACAGGCGGTAAGAAAGCTGCAAAAAGCATCACAGCACTGCTTTATGCTCGAATCTGCACAGAGCAGCGAAAAATGGGGAAGATACACCTTTCTCGGATTTGAACCCAAAAGGATAGTTACCTGCTCAAAGGGCGAGGTGATAGTTGACGGCAAAAGAGTTCAAGGCGGACTAAAGCAGGTCCTCCGCTCGATACTATCGCAGTACAAAAGTCCGAGGATAGACGGGCTGCCCTCATTCACAGGGGGATTTGTCGGCTATTTCGCTTATGATTTCATCAGTTACAGCGAGCCCTCGCTTCGCCTGCCGACTAACGACAGCGAGCATTTCAAGGACGTTGACCTGATGCTGTTTGATAAAGTCATCGCATTTGATGCTCTCAGGCAAAAGCTGATACTGATAGTGAACATAAAGCTCAATGACATCGAAAATGAATACAGGCGTGCTGTTAAGGAGCTTGAACGCATAGCCGACATACTCGAAAACGGCGAGCAGCTTTTTGAAACGCCCGGCAGAATGACTTCCCCCGTGCGTGAGCTTTTCAGCCGTGAACAGTTCTGCGGCATGGTAGAAAAAGCAAAGCAGCATATCTATGAGGGGGACATTTTTCAGATAGTCCTCTCCAACAGGCTCAGCGCAGATTATGAAGGCAGCCTGCTGAACACCTACCGAATGCTGCGCACGATAAACCCCTCGCCGTATATGTTCTATTTCAGCGGCACCGATGTTGAGATAGCGGGTGCATCGCCCGAAACTCTTGTAAAGCTGGAAAACGGCGTGCTGCACACCTTTCCGCTTGCAGGCACAAGACCACGGGGCAAAAACGAACAGCAGGACAAGACACTTGAACAGGAGCTGCTTGCTGACGAAAAGGAGCTTGCCGAGCATAATATGCTCGTGGATCTTGGGCGCAACGATCTGGGAAAGATCAGCAGCTTCGGCAGCGTTGAAGTTGAAAAGCTGCACAGCATCGAGCGCTTTTCCCACGTTATGCACATCGGTTCAACCGTACGGGGCGAGCTGAGGGACGGCTGCGATGCGATAGATGCGGTAAGTGCTGTTCTGCCTGCGGGAACGCTTTCGGGTGCGCCGAAGATAAGGGCGTGCGAGCTGATAGCAGAGCTTGAAAACAACAAGCGTGGTATCTATGGCGGTGCAGTCGGCTACATTGATTTTACAGGCAATCTTGATACCTGCATAGCCATACGCATCGCATTCAAAAAGAACGGAAAGGTGTTTGTCCGCAGCGGCGCAGGGATAGTTGCAGATTCTGTCGCCGAAAACGAATACCGTGAGTGTTCAAACAAAGCAGCCGCCGTGATAGGCGCACTTAAAGCTGCGCAGGAGCTTGGGGGTGACGTGGAATGATACTGCTGATAGATAACTACGACAGCTTTTCATACAACCTTTATCAGATGATCGGCGAGATAGAGCCTGATATAAAGGTCATCAGGAACGATGAGCTGACCGTTGACGAGATAAGCGCTCTTGCTCCCGACAGGATAGTTATTTCACCCGGTCCGGGAAGACCGAGCGACGCAGGGATAATAATAGAGGCAGCAAAAACTATCTGCAAAAAGATCCCCACGCTTGGCGTATGCCTTGGCCATCAGGCGATCTGCGAGGCTTACGGCGCACAGATAAGCTACGCAAAACAGCTTATGCACGGCAAACAGTCTGATGTGGAAATAATAGCGGATTCGCCGCTGTTTTCGGGGCTTGGCAAAACAATGACTGCCGCAAGGTATCATTCACTTGCCGTGAAAAAGGAGACCGTTCCCGAATGCCTGCAAGTTACAGCTGTGACGAGCGACGGAGAAATAATGGCTGTGCAGCACAGAGAGCATAGGATATACGGCGTTCAGTTCCACCCCGAATCGATACTCACGCCAATGGGAAAAAGAATACTTGAAAACTTTATTGAGCTTTAAGGAGGAAAAGAAAATGATAAAAGAAGCTATCGTGAAAATAGTCAATAAGCAGGACCTCACCTACGATGAGGCGTACACCGTTATGAACGAGATAATGAGCGGCGAGACCACCCCGACACAGAACGCCGCATTCCTTGCATCGCTTTCCACCAAAAGCGCAAGGGCTGAGACCACCAGCGAGATCGCAGGCTGCGCTGCCGCAATGAGAGATCATGCGACAAAAGTAAGCACCGACCTTGACCTGTTTGAGATAGTCGGCACAGGCGGCGATAATGCGCACAGCTTCAATATCTCAACTACCTCCGCACTTGTCGCAGCAGCAGGCGGTGTAAAGGTCGCAAAGCACGGCAACAGAGCAGCTTCATCAGCCTGCGGGACAGCCGATTGCCTTGAAGCGCTGGGCGTAAATATCGAGCAGTCGCCCGACAAATGCCGTGAGCTTCTCAACGAGGTCGGTATATGCTTTTTCTTCGCACAAAAATACCACAGCTCAATGAAATACGTCGGCGCTATCCGCAGGGAGCTTGGCTTCAGGACAGTTTTCAACATCCTCGGACCGCTTACAAATCCGGGCAGCCCGAAAATGCAGCTGCTGGGCGTGTATGATGATTACCTTGTCGAGCCGCTTGCACAGGTTCTTATCGAGCTTGGCATAGAGCGTGGAATGGTCGTTTACGGAACGGATAAGCTGGATGAGATATCCCTGAGCGCACCGACAAAAGTATGCGAGATAAAGGGCGGCTGGTACAAGACATACACCATAACTCCCGAGCAATTCGGCTTTGAGCGCTGCACCAAGGAAGACTTAAAGGGCGGCACACCGCAGGAAAATGCACAGATAGTCCGCAGGCTGCTCGGCGGAGAGCTCGTCGGGCACAAGCGCAACGCAGTTCTTCTCAACGCAGGCGCAAGCCTTTATCTCGCAGGCAAGGCAGATAATATGAGTGACGGCATTAAGCTGGCTGCCGAGCTTATCGACTCAGGCAAGGCGCTGAAAACGCTTGAAATGTTCATTGAAAAAAGCAACAGCGGTGATGCGGTATGAGCAGCATTTTGCAGCAGCTTGCAGACTATGCAAGGGAGCGAACACAGGCACAAAAGCAGCTCGTTTCTCCCGGGGAGATGAAAGAAAAAGCGCTCAGCCTGCCCAAAGGCAGCTTTGAGTTTGAAAAGGCACTGCGTTCACCGCAGCTCTCGTTTATATGCGAGTGCAAAAAAGCCTCGCCCTCAAAAGGCATCATCTCGCATGATTTCCCCTATTTAAGCATCGCACGCCAATACTCGCAGGCAGGTGCTGACTGCATCTCGGTGCTGACCGAGCCAAAGTGGTTCCTCGGCAGGAACGAGTACCTCACGCAGATCTCGCAGGCAGTGGATATTCCCTGTCTGCGCAAGGATTTCACAGTTGATGATTATATGATCTATCAGGCAAAAATCCTTGGCGCAAAAGCTGTGCTGCTGATATGCTCGATACTTTCCGCAAAGCAGATAAAGGAGTTCATCGGCATTGCCGATACGCTTGGCATAAGTGCACTTGTCGAAGCGCACAACAGCGATGAAGTTAAGACCGCACTTGACTGCGGTGCAAGGATAGTAGGCGTAAACAACCGTGACCTGCGAGATTTTTCGGTCGATACAAGAAACAGTTCCGCACTGCGCAGCCTTGTTCCCAAAGATGTGCTTTTCGTTTCCGAGAGCGGTATAAACACAGCCGAGGATGTAAGGGCTGTAAAGCAGGCAGGCGCAGATGCCGTGCTTATCGGTGAAGCGTTGATGCGTGCGCCCGACATCTCAGAAAAGCTCAGAGAGCTGAAAGGAGTATAGCCGATGACAAGAATCAAATTCTGCGGAATGATGGATCCGCCGGATGTTATTGCCGCCTGTCAGCTTGGTGCGGACTACATTGGCTTCATTCTCTCGCAGGGCTTTCGCCGTTCGGTAGGTCTTGGCACCTTCTGCGAGCTGGCAAGCTATGCTGACGATCACAATGCTGATGTCAAAAAGGTCGGTGTGTTCGTAAACGAGCCTATGGAGAATATTTTGGAATACTACGCCGAAATGCTTGACATTATCCAGCTTCATGGGGAGGAGGACGGTGCTTATATTAAAAAGCTCCGCCAGCTAACAGGCAAGCCCGTCATTAAAACGTTCACCGTAACAAGTGAGTACGATTTGCAGCTTGCGCAGAAAAGCAGCGCAGACTATGTTCTGCTCGACTCGGGCAAGGGCACGGGAAAGACCTTTGACCACACACTTATAAAAGACCTTGACAGACCGTTTTTTCTTGCAGGCGGACTGACTGCGGAAAACGTGGGCGATGCGATAAAAAAGCTCCGTCCCTTTGCAGTCGATGCAAGCAGCAGCCTTGAAACGAACGGCAAAAAGGATAAAACAAAAATGGCAGCTTTCGCCGCTGCCGTAAGAAAGGTAGGATAGATATGGCTGAACTAAAAGGCCGCTTTGGTATCCACGGCGGACAGTATATCCCCGAAACACTGATGAATGCAGTTATCGAGCTTGAAAAGGCTTATGAGCACTATAAAAACGATGATGCTTTCAATGCCGAGCTTACCGAGCTTTTCAACGAATACGCAGGCAGACCGTCAAGGCTCTACTTTGCAAAGAAAATGACTCAGGACCTTGGCGGAGCTAAGATATATCTCAAGCGTGAGGATCTTAACCACACGGGAGCGCACAAGATAAACAACGTGCTCGGGCAGGCTCTGCTTGCAAAGAAAATGGGCAAAACACGCCTTATCGCAGAAACAGGTGCAGGTCAGCACGGCGTTGCAACAGCCACCGCAGCCGCACTTATGGGCATGGAATGTGTAGTTTTCATGGGCGAGGAGGATACAAAAAGGCAGGCGCTCAACGTTTACAGGATGAGGCTGCTCGGCGCTGAGGTCATACCCGTTACAACGGGCACAGCGACCCTCAAGGACGCAGTTTCCGAAGCGATGAGAGAGTGGACCTCACGAATAAGCGACACGCATTATTGCCTTGGCTCAGTAATGGGTCCGCACCCGTTCCCGACGATAGTCCGTGATTTCCAGGCGGTCATTTCCAGGGAAATAAAACAGCAAATGCTTGAAAAAGAGGGCAGGCTCCCCGATGCAGTGCTTGCCTGTGTGGGCGGCGGCTCAAATGCTATCGGAAGCTTCTATCACTTCATCAACGACAAAAACGTTGCGCTCATCGGCTGCGAGGCGGCAGGCAGAGGTGTTGATACCTTTGAAACAGCAGCAACTATCGCAACGGGCAGGCTTGGCATCTTCCACGGAATGAAATCCTACTTCTGTCAGGACAGCTTCGGGCAGATAGCCCCCGTGTATTCTATCTCCGCAGGTCTTGACTATCCCGGCATAGGTCCCGAGCACGCACACCTGCACGATACAGGCAGAGCGCAGTATGTTCCCGTTACCGATGACGAGGCGGTAAACGCTTTTGAATACCTTGCAAAGACCGAAGGCATAATACCTGCGATAGAATCGGCACACGCAGTTGCCCACGCAATAAAGCTCGCTCCCACAATGAGCAGCGATAAGATAATCGTCATCACCATTTCGGGCAGAGGCGATAAGGACTGCGCAGCTATCGCCCGTTACAGAGGGGAGGATATATATGAGTAACATCTCAAAAGCATTCGCAAACGGCAAAGTATTCATACCCTTTATCACCTGCGGCGATCCCGACCTTGAAACGACCGCTGAGGCAGTAAGGGCAATGGCACAAAACGGCGCAGACATCATCGAGCTGGGTATCCCCTTTTCCGATCCCACAGCCGAAGGTCCTGTTATACAGGGTGCAAATCTTCGTGCACTGAGCGGCGGAACTACCACCGACAAAGTTTTCTCGCTTGTTAAAGAGCTTCGCAGGGACGTTACGATACCGCTGGTGTTCATGACCTACGCAAACGTTGTGTTTTCCTACGGTGCTGAAAAATTCATTTCCGCCTGCAGTGAGATCGGCATTGACGGGCTTATCCTGCCCGACCTGCCTTTTGAGGAAAAGGGCGAATTTCAGCCTTTGTGCGACAAATACAGCGTTGACCTCATCTCACTCATCGCACCCACCTCTCACAAGCGCATCGGCATGATAGCAAGTCAGGCGCAGGGATTCATCTATGTAGTTTCCAGCCTTGGCGTAACAGGCGTGCGCAGCGAGATAACCACCGACATCGGCTCTATCGTGGACGTTATAAGGAAAAACACGCAAGTCCCCTGTGCAGTCGGCTTTGGTATCTCAACGCCCGAGCAGGCTGAAAAAATGGCGCAGCTATCCGACGGAGCGATAGTCGGCTCAGCAATAATCCGTCTGCTTGAAAAGCACGGCAAGCAAGCTCCCGAATTTATCGGCGAGTATGTAAAGACAATGAAGCAAGCTGTCAGCTCATGCAGCTGAATGAGAACAAACGCAAAAAAAGAGCAGTCCGAATGGGCTGCCCTTTTTCATTATTATCAGTTGTTGATGAACTTGTCCTCTTCGTTGTTCCAGCTGTACAGCTTTCTGATCTCCTCGCCGACCTTCTCGGAAGGATGCTCAGCGTGCAGCTTTCTCATAGCCTTGAAGTGAACCTGTGAGCCTGCGCTTGACATTTCGAGCAGGAACTCCTTTGCGAAAGAGCCGTCCTGAATGTCTGACAGGATCTTCTTCATTGTCTTCTTGGTCTCCTCGGTGATGAGCTTAGGACCTGTTACATAGTCGCCGTACTCAGCTGTGTTGGAGATAGAATATCTCATGCCTGCAAAGCCTGACTGATAGATAAGATCAACGATCAGCTTCATCTCGTGGATACACTCAAAGTAAGCGTTTCTCGGATCGTAGCCAGCCTCGCAAAGTGTCTCAAAGCCTGCCTGCATAAGTGCGCATACACCGCCACAAAGAACTGCCTGCTCACCGAACAGGTCTGTCTCTGTCTCTGTTCTGAATGTTGTTTCAAGAACGCCTGCTCTTGCTCCGCCGATGCCCAGTGCATAAGCAAGACCGATGTCATAAGCGTTTCCTGTTGCATCCTGCTCAACAGCGATAAGACAAGGAACGCCCTTGCCTGCCTGGTACTCGGAACGTACTGTGTGTCCCGGTCCCTTAGGAGCGATCATAACAATGTTTACATTCTTAGGCGGAACGATGCAGCCAAAGTGAATGTTGAAGCCGTGTGCGAACATAAGTGTCTTGCCCTCTGTGAGATATGGCTCGATGCACTGCTTGTAAAGTGCAGCCTGCTTCTCATCAGGGATAAGTATCATGATAATATCAGCAGCCTTGGCAGCGTCCTCAGTCTTCATAACTGTAAGTCCCTGCTTTTCAGCCTTGTCCCAGCTCTTTGAGCCTTCATAAAGTCCAACGCAAACGTCAACGCCGCTCTCCTTGAGGTTGAGTGCGTGTGCGTGACCCTGTGAGCCGTAGCCGATGATAGCGACCTTCTTGCCCTTGAGCACGTTGATGTCGCAGTCCTGCTGATAGAATATTCTTGCCTGTTCCATAATTGATTCCTCCAAATATAGTTTTACTATTTTACAGCGTAAAGCTGTGAGTTACTTAATTCTTCTTCGGGCTTAAAGTGTCGCTTCCCTTTTCGATAGCGACAGTCCCCGTTCTTACCATTTCGATTATGCCGTAAGGTGCAATGACCTCCTCAAACCTGCAAAGCTGTGCATAAGTATCGCAGATCTCCAGCGTCATAGTTGTAAGTGTAACGTCCATTACCTTGGCATTTATTATCTCGGCAATGGTCATCACCTCGCTCCTCTTTTCGGGAGCTACCTTCAGCTTGACTATCATAAGCTCTCTTGCAAGGAACTCGTCCTTGGCAAAAGTTTTTACCTTAATGACCTCAATGAGCTTGTTGAGCTGCTTTTCGATCTGCTCAACAGTGTGGTCGTCACCATCGGCAACGATAGTGATCCTTGAGATCGTCGGATCGTGAGTCGGACCGACCGCAAGGCTCTCAATGTTGAATCCTCTCCTTGAGAACAGTCCCGAGATCCTTGAAAGAACACCACTGTGATTCTCAACAAGGACTGAAATTGTATGCTTCATCACATGACCTCCGATTTAATGTATTATTCTAATAAAGTATACCACTTACTTATTATCATACCGTGAACATAATATAGATATGTTATTAACCGCTCTATCTTGTTGCGAACATCTCATCGACATCAACTTCAACAAGGCATATCCCCTTGTGGTTTACTATCATGTCCACAGCCTTATCCACATCGTTCCTGCCGTCAACACGCATTGCGTCGATGCCGTAAGCCTTAGCCAGCTTGATAAGATCGGGCGAACCGTCAAGGAAAACTGCCGTCTGCCTGTCGCCGTAGCCTATCGTCTGCAATTCACGCACCATTCCCAGCCTGTTGTTGGTCATAACTACTATCTTTATATCCACGCCGTGCTGAACAGCCGTTGCCAGCTCCATCATCGACATCTGGAAAGCACCGTCACCGCAAACAGCAACTGTCGGGCGCTTGGGATCAGCCATTTTAGCGCCTATCGCCGCAGGTATCGAGTAACCCATAGTACCCATACCGCCTGTTGTCAGCAGCCTGCCGCCCTTTTTGAACTTATAGTTGTTGCAGGTCCAGATCTGGTTCTGTCCAACGTCGGCAACTATCGTGCTCTTTGCAGGCATCGCCTGTGAGAGCCTTATCATAAATTCCTTCGGGTCAACTGTTCCCGCAGGTGTCTTAACGGGTTCATAGCTGCTTCGGTAGCTCTTGAGCTGCTTTAACCACTCATCATGCTTCATTGGCTCGGCTATCTCAAGCATCTGCTGCAAAACGAGCTTTGCATCGCCCACCAGCGGAAGATCCGCACCGATATTCTTTCCTATTTCGGCAGGGTCTATATCAATGTGCAGTATTTTCGTAGTCTTTGCAAGCGTCATCGGCGTGGAAACTGCCCTGTCGCCAACTCTTGCACCGACAAGGAAAAGCACATCACATTCGTTGACCGCCGCATTTGCAGCCTTTATTCCGAAAGAGCCTATCATTCCGCAGAAAAGCTCATCATCATCGGGGAAAGTCGAAATGCCCATCATCGTGGTTATAACAGGTATCTGCATAACGTGTGAGAGCTTATTTATCTCCTCCTGAGCGTGTGCTGCAAAAACACCTCCGCCAACGCATATCAGCGGCTTTTTCGCTTCTTTCAGCGCCTTCATCACCTTTTTCACCTGAAAAGCGTTGCCCTTGCCTGTCGGCTTGTAGCTTCTTATGTCGCACTTTTTCGGGTAGCTGAAATCCACCGTCATCTTCTGAACGTCCATAGGAACATCTATCAGCACAGGGCCCGGTCTGCCCGTACCTGCGATATAAAACGCCTCTTTGAACACTCTTGCGACATCATCGGGGTTTTTGAGCAGGTAGCTGTGCTTTACGAACGGTTCTGCCGCACCCGTAATATCAGCCTCCTGGAAAACGTCCGAACCTATCTGGTCGGTGTTTACCTGTCCCGTAATGCATATCACAGGGATAGAGTCGGCATACGCCGTAGCTATCGCCGTGATAAGATTTGTCGCACCCGGACCTGAGGTAGCAATGCACACCGCAGGCTTGCCCGAGATACGAGCGTAGCCGTTTGCAGCGTGACCTGCATTCGCCTCGTGGCGCACAAGCACGTGCTTTATATTCTTTTCACTGTTTTTAAGTTCATCATAGAACGGGCAGATAGCTGCGCCGGGATAACCGTAAACGGTGCTTATGCCCTCAGCCTTCAGACATTCCACCATCGCCTGACTAACCGTCATTTTCATATAAATATGTCCTCCATAAGCAATTTAGGGTTTTAAACCATTATATCACAAATAGCCTGTCAAGTCAACAGCAGCCGCAGCCTTCGCAGCGGTTACTTCTTTTTTGCAGACAAGCCGAAAAGCAGCCGCAGATACGGCACCTTTTCCACTCCCACGCAAAGCACATACGTCAGCGGATAGCAGATAACGAGCGTCAGCAAAAAATTTGCTTTAGCGCCGACACCTGCACAGCCGAGAAAATACTGACAAACTATCACTATCGGGAAATGCAGGATATAGAACACATACGAAATCCTTGAATTGAGCCTCGTAAAGCGATCCGAAAAGTCAAAGTGGTCGTGAGCGAGCAGCACAAGTGCCGGGACTGCGAACATAAACGATGCATAATTACAAATATTATTGAGCGCAGCGTGTCCGCCGATGAATATGAATACCACTGTGTTTGCGGCATTTGCGGCAAGTGCGAGAAGCGCAAGCGGTATCTTGCACCTTTTTATTCTCTGCATAAAGCTCCGTCGGCTGAAAAAGCAGTACCCAAGCAGGTAGACGCACAGATATGTCGGCACTTTTTTACCCATAATGTCAACATCAAACAGCGCTATCGCCGCAAGTGTCAGCACTGCGGCAACGGCAAACGCCTTTTTGCCTTTCCCGTCAATATCTCCCACAAGCCTGATCATCACGCATGAAATAAGCGAAATGACGATCAGCACGCCCAAAAACCAGAAATGCCCGAGGGTAAATCCGCCGTCATAGCCCGTAAGGTCTGTGAACCTTGTAAAATAGGTCTTGTAGTGGACAAAATATCCGCCGCTGTATCCGTTATGGGTGACATCAGCGACATAGCTCAGTATCGGGTTGATTACCACCAGTCCGAAAATAAAAGGAATGCCAAGGCGCAAAAAACGCTCTTTTATAAATGTGCGGTATCCCCTTTTTTGCAGCGAAAACCGAGCCGAAACGCCTGCCAGCAGAAACATCACCGGCATAAACCACGGGCTTGTGAATGAAACCACCGCAGCTATCGGCTTTACAGGCTCAAAGAATATGTAGTTAGCCTCGTCCCAAGTGTTGTATGCGATCGCTGCATGGTATATTATCAGGATCGAAACTGTCAGCCAGCGCAGATTATCTATATAATTCAGCCGCTTATTCATATTGTACCCCATTTATTTTTTTGTTTAGTATATCATACTGTGCACCGCAAGTCAACATCAAAAAAACTCCCCTTTTTCAGAGGAGCTTTTTGTGTGTTATAAGCATTTTTTTGCTATGTTTTCAAAGTGGCTCAACGGCACAACGCCCTCGCCGCCGAAAACCGTGATATAGCTCGGCTTCCGGGTCTTCAGGTAGCTCAGCTGATCAGCGTTGAGCTCGTGCTTTGCGTGAAGACATTCTCGGGCATTGCAGCCGATACGCCCATAAACATACAAATCGAAAGTGCTGCTGAAAGTAATTTCTTTTTCATTTATTCTCCCCCTATGATATATTCTTTCAACCAAGCTGATTATACCACAGCCGTTTGCAAAATGCAAGATTTTTGCATCATAAAAAAGGCAGCACCATAAGACGGATACCCATATAGAAGTTTTGCCCCCAAGTGTTTAAGCACTTAGGGGCATTATATTTTATACGGTTGCTAAGATAAATCAGAATTTGACATCAGAAGATAAAAACTCTTTATGTCCTCACAGCTAATGTTCCTTTTTACTTAAGAAACCGGCAAGAACAGCACCGGAAATGTTATGCCATACAGAAAAGATTGCTCCCGGAACTGTTGCCATCGTCAGATCCGGAAAAACAGAGCCGGCAAGTGTTGTGGCAAGTCCTGAATTCTGCATACCTACTTCTATGGCGAT
>DFFV01000070.1 GCA_002371625.1 Ruminococcus sp. UBA3767 | reverse complement strand
AAAACTCCGCAGCGTGAAGCTATCGGGTAGGTCTTTGTGCTTTTCAGCGCCATTTCGTTCATCTCATCGGGGGTGATGTCCAGCAGGCTCGCCATCTGGTCGATGAAAGCACCCGTGCCGCCTGCGCATGAGCCGTTCATTCTCTGCTCTACACCGCCGGTGAGAAAGATTATTTTAGCGTCCTCACCGCCCAGCTCAACAACAACGTCAGCATCGGGGTAGGTCTTGTTAACGGCAACGAATGCCGAGAACACCTCCTGCACGAAAGCGATATCGCTTGCCTGAGCGATGCCAAGACCTGCCGAGCCTGTTATAGCTATGCGGAACTTATCGCCCTTGAACTTATCACCGATAATGCTCAGCTGTTCAGCGACAGTTTCACGCACTTTTGAAAAGTGTCTTTCGTACTTGTTGTAGATAAAGTTTCCGTCATCATCAACAATAACTGTCTTTACGGTAGTCGAGCCTACGTCTATACCCAAATCGTAAATCTTTTCCATAAAAATCTCCCTTACAGAAATCATGCTCGTCTGCGGTTTTTCGTCAATATCCGCACAATAGAACATATACATTAATAGTATAGCATATCCGGCGCAAAAATACAAGTGCTTTTTAGAGGTAAGATATAGCAGGCAAAGGGTGAGGGATCTTAGGGCAAATATGCGGTTGAAAAATCCGTGGCGGTGTGGTATAATGGCAAAGGAAAATGTTTGTAGAAAAGAGGTAGCTTTTATGAAAAAGAGAATATTAGCGGTTTTGCTTGCAATGACAATGGGGTTGGCTTGTATGACTGCGTGCAGTGAAAGTTCAAGCACGGCAGATACCGAAAAGACCGCAGGCAGCTCATCGCAGGCACAAAGCGAAAGCGCAGCCGACAGCAGCAAAAACAGCTCCTCGCAGACCGAAACGACCACTACAAAAGCTGAAACTACAACTGCCGAGACCATAGCTTTCGCAGAACTTACAAAAACGACAACAAGCAAGTCTTCACAGAACACAACAAAAGCATCTGATGAAGGGATAAAAGGAAAGACGGAGTCTTGGGGAGAATACAGAGAAGTGTTCATACCAAGTGGCTGGACGGGCTTGGGAAAACATGAAAATGACCCTCATTCATGTTTTGTCTCAAAAGGTGATGTCACAATATATATCACGACTTTGCGTATTGATGAATTTATAAAAGAATACTCATTTAACCGCAGGTGCAGTATCTACGAATATAGAACTACAAAATACGATTCAGGTGAAACAGAGTGGAAAGGTCACGAATTAGGTGATTGGGGATTTGCCATTGAAGCAGAGATAGACGGTAAAAAGGTTTGCGCATACTCCAACACTCTTGGTTTGGAGAATGCAGACAAAGATCTTGCTTTGATTCTAAACTCCATTAAGATGAGATGATAAATATAAACAAAAGAGGTAAGAGAACAAAATCTCTTGCCTCTTATTTCTTATACCTTACATCTGAAAGCCCTTGCAAAAGCTGTGATTATGTGTTATAATCATTATGTCATTATTTTACCGAAAGGATTTGATCAAATGCTGTCAGATATCGAGATCGCAAAGCAGGCGAAAATGCTCAAAATAGGTGAGATCGCCAAGAACCTCGGAATAAGCGAGGAGGATTTTGAGCCGTACGGTCATTACAAGGCAAAACTCTCTGAGAGCCTTTACGAGAAAACAAAGGATAAGCCCGACGGCAAGCTGATACTTGTCACCGCTATCAACCCTACCCCTGCGGGCGAGGGCAAGACCACCATTTCCGTAGGCCTTGCAGAGTCTATGGCGAAGATAGGCAAAAAGGCTATCCTTGCGCTGCGTGAGCCTTCGCTGGGACCTGTTTTCGGAATAAAGGGCGGTGCCGCAGGCGGCGGATATGCACAGGTAGTTCCTATGGAGGACATCAACCTGCACTTCACGGGAGATATGCACGCCATAACAGCGGCTAACAACCTGCTGTGCGCACTGATAGATAACTCTATCCACCAGGGCAATCCTCTGCGCCTTGATGAAAGACGTATCCTTTTCAAGAGATGTATGGATATGAACGACCGTGCTCTGCGTGAAGTTATTGTGGGTCTTGGCGGCAAGATAAACGGCTTTCCAAGACAGGACGGCTTCCAGATAACCGTTGCCTCGGAGATAATGGCTATCCTTTGCCTTGCAAGTGATCTTGACGACCTTAAAAAGCGCCTTGAAAGCATTCTTGTAGGTTACGATCTTGACGGAAAGGCTGTTTACGCAAAGCAGCTCGGCGGCTGCGGCGCAATGGTCGCTCTGCTGAAAGATGCGCTTAAACCTAACCTTGTGCAGACACTTGAAAATACGCCTGCTATCATGCACGGCGGTCCGTTTGCAAATATCGCTCACGGCTGCAACTCGGTAAGGGCAACAAAGCTGTGCCTTAAGCTTGCTGATTACACTATCACCGAGGCGGGCTTCGGTTCCGATCTGGGCGCTGAGAAGTTCTTTGATATAAAGTGCCGCTTTGCAGGGCTCAAGCCAAGCTGTGTCGTGCTCGTTGCAACTATCAGGGCGCTCAAATACAACGGAGGAATGGCAAGGGCTGAGCTGACAAACGAAAATGTTGAGGCTCTGAAAAAGGGCGTTGTTAACCTTAAAACTCACATTGAAAATATGCTTAAATTCGGCGTGCCTGTTGTAGTGGCAATAAACCGCTTCCATACAGATACCGATGCCGAGATAGAGGTGATAAAGCAGACCTGTGAGGAAATGGGCGTTGAGTATTCGCTGGCTGAGATATTTGCAAAGGGCGGCGAAGGCGGAAAGGATCTGGCACAGAAGGTTTGCGATACTATTGAAAACAAGCCTTCAAACTACAAGCCGCTTTATGATGAAAAGCTGCCTATCAAGGAAAAGCTGGGCATACTTGCCAAGGAGATATACAGGGCAGACGGAGTTGTATATACCACGCAGGCTGAAAAGGCTATCAAGGAGATAACCGAGCTGGGCTTCGGAAATATCCCCGTTTGCGTGGCTAAAACGCAGTACTCGCTTTCGGACGATCCTACCAAGCTGGGCAAGCCCGAGAACTTTGAGATCACAGTGCGTGACGTAAGGCTTTCCGCAGGAGCAGGCTTTGTGGTCGCTTATACGGGCGACATTATGACAATGCCGGGACTTCCCAAGCACCCTGCCGCTTTTGATATCGACTGCGATAACAAGGGAAATATATACGGATTATTCTGACGTTTATTGGGGGAAAACTCTTTTTGCCAAGAGCTTTCCCCCTGTTTGTTTTTCAGCATACCCTGCAAAAGCGGAAATCCTCACGTTGTGGTTTGCGACGGACAAGCGGACCGCCGCTGCTAAAACAATACACCGGTGACCTTATACGCTTCTGACAGATCCGGAGCAGTGCGAAAGCGGCAATCCTCACGTTGTGGCTTGCGACGGACAAGCGGACCGCCGCTGCGGTTGACAAAAGGGGCGGTGCGTGTTATATTTAAATAGCAGCAAAAAGCGCTTGGAGAGTGGACTTATGCAGACTTTGGCTTTGGAAGATACTGCTGAGCAGGTAAAAGAAGAACAAGAGCAGAAAAATGATAATAAAAGAATAAAAAAACATCATGGGGCATTGTTCGTTCAGCTGTGGGTGTGCATAGGTCTTATGCTTGCGGCGGCTGCACTGGAGATAACGGCTGTGCTCAGCACGGGCTTCAGCGACTGGTACAGAGAGTATATTTTTCCTGTATGGGTGAATACTTACGGCAGGCTGACCTCGCTTTTCCCGTTTTCTGTGGGAGAGATACTGATAATGCTTGCGGTGTTCGGCATACCTGCTTCGCTGCTGGTGATGGGCGTGCTGCTTTTTTTCAAAAAGGGCAGGCGCAGGCGTATAGCTAAGATATTCGGGATAGTTTATATGTGGATAGTCACGTTCGTTGTGGTAGTACAGGTGAACAACTGCTTTGTGCTATACAGGACCTCGACTTTCTCGCAAAAGTATGATATTCCCGAAAACGAACACACGAATGCTCAGCTTGAAGCGCTGGGATATGCGATAATAGATGAGCTTAATGATGCGGCAAAAAAGGTCGAGAGAGATGATAAGGGCAGAGTTGTGATGAAATGCGACTTTGATGAAACTGCAAGAAAAGCAGTGCAGGCGCTGGGCGATGAGTTTGACCTGCTCAAAGGGCATTATGTTTCGCCAAAGCCGATAATGTGTTCGTTCTTTATGAGCCAGATGGACCTTACGGGGATATTTTTCCCGTTTTCCATGGAGGCAAATTACAACAACGATATGTATAAGGCAAAGCTGCCCTGTACAGTCTGCCACGAGCTTGCGCACACAAAGGGCTTTATCCGTGAGGACGAGGCGAACTTTATTGCGTTCCTTGCCTGCCTGAGAAGCGATGATGTATACTATAAATACGCAGGCTGCCTGAGTATGCTCACCTATGTCAGAAGCCGGGTGTTCGATTATGCAGACAGCAATAAGCGTGCAGAGTTTGACAGCAGGATATGCGATGAGGCGTGGGTGGATATAGATGCAAACAGGGAATACTGGGAAAGCGTAAAGAAAGCCGAGGATACCGTGTTTGATTCGCAGACGGTCAGCAATATATCAAGCAGCTTTGTGGACAATAACCTTAAAGCAAACGGCGTTGAGGACGGCTCACGTTCTTACGGCAGGGTGGTAGACCTGATGCTGAACTATTTTATTGATAAAAACAAAAAGTGAGGGTTAGAGCTTGACTTTTGAATTTGTTACACACAGCCCCGAGGAAACTATCGCTCTTGGAGAGGAGATAGGAAAAAGACTCGCAGGCGGAGATATTGTTGCTTATACAGGCGGACTTGGTGCGGGAAAAACGACCATAACCCGAGGTTTGTGCGTGGGAATGGGACTTGCCGATGAGGTGACCAGCCCGACATTCACGCTCGTTAACGAGTATACGGGCAGCAGGATAAGGCTTTGCCATTTTGATATGTACAGGATAAACGGCGGAGCTGACCTTGAAACAACAGGATTCTTTGATTATATGGACGAGGATACCGTCCTTGCGGTCGAGTGGAGCGAGAACATTGCCGATGAGCTGACGGGGGACGTTATAAGAATAAATATAGAACGTGTTGATGACGACACAAGACGGATAACTTTGGACGGAGATGAAAGATTTGCGGATATTGGCGATGGATACCAGCGGTAAGGTCGCAAGCGTTGCGATAAGCGATGGCGAAAAGATACTGTGGGAAAAATCGGTCTACACAAAGCTGACGCATTCGCAGGTGATACTGCCGATGGTGCAGCAGGCGCTTGAGGAAAGCGGACTGCAGCTTTCGGATATCGACTGTGCGGCGGTCGCAAACGGCCCGGGCTCTTACACGGGACTGAGGATAGGCATAGGCGCTGTAAAGGGAATGTGCATGGGCTGCGGTGAGCTGAAGTGCGCAGGCGTTTCAACGCTGGAAGCGCTGGCGTATAACTGTGTCAGCTTCAAGGGCAGGATAATCGCTGTGATGAAAGCACGGCCGGGCATTTCTTATGTGGGAATGTTTGAAAGCAACGGTCACACGCTCACAAGGCTCTCGCCCGATAAGGTCTGTTCCGACAGCGAGGCTTTTGAGGGACTTGATACGGGCAAGGGCGTTATGCTCACGGGCGATAATGCCTGTGCGGTGAAGCAGGAGTTTTTTGCACAAGACGAGAACGTGTTTACCGCAAACGAGACGCAGCTGCTGCAAAGGGCAGCCTCTGTATGTCTTGCGGTTAACAGGAACAGCGGATATATTGTTGGCGCAGATGAACTGGAGGTATCGTATCTTCAGGCAACAAAGGCGGAAAAGGACAAGGCGCACAGAGATGATCAAGGAGGATGTATATGAAAATTGCTATCGGAAACGACCACGCAGGTCCGCAGCTCAAAGAGGAGATAGTTGCATACTTCAAGGAAAAGGGAATAGATTATGTAGACCTGGGAGTCGCAGAGGGAGAAAAATGTGATTATCCCGAAAAGGCTGCGCAGGTCTGCGAAAAGGTGACAAGCGGCGAATGTGATATGGCGGTGCTCGTTTGCGGAACAGGCATAGGTATGTCGATGAGCGCAAATAAGATAAAGGGAATCAGGGCTGCCTGCTGCTCGGATTATTTTTCGGCAAAATTCACAAGGGCGCATAACGATGCGAATGTGCTTTGCCTTGGTGCAAGGGTGCTGGGCGCAGGCCTTGCCATAGAGCTTGTTGATGTTTTCCTGAACACACAGTTTGAGGGAGGAAGACACAGTAGGAGAGTCGATATGATAACAGCTCTTGAAAACGGCGGAGAGTAATATGAACGGTTACTACAAGGCAAAGATAATAAATATAAATGGCAGTAATGTTACTTATGAATACAGCGATGAAAACGGCTTTGTGCAGATAAGCTCACTTATGCCCACGAATATAACGCTCAGTGTGGGCGACATCGTCTGGATAACCGTGAGAAACGGCGAGGTCGTAAGTGTGACTAAGCGCAGATCGGTAATGGCAAACCCCTCGGCAGTCAAAGTCCTTGGCGTGCTGATGATGATAGTCGTGCTGCTGGTGCTGTGGCTGATCTGGTGGGTGCTTAAAAAGGCGATAATAATGATAGTGTGGGTAGTTGTTATTGCGGCTGTCGTGCTGTGGGCGGCAGCAAAGCTGAAAAAGTAGGTACTGCGTTTAAAACGTAATGGGGAGGCAGATCATGAGATTAGATGGTTTCGGACTTCTGGTTGAAGATATGGCAAAAATGATACGCTTTTACAGAGATGTGCTCGGCTTTGAGATTAAGGAAGCTGAGGACTCCTCAAATGTTTATCTTGTAAAGGACGGCACTTTGTTTCTGCTGTACCCGAGAAAGAGCTTTGAAAAGCTGACCGGGCGCAGATATGATTACATAAAGGGCTTGAACGGTCATTTTGAGATTGCGCTTTATGTTGATACTTTTGAGGAAGTTGACAGTGCGTTTGCAAATGCTGTTGAAAAGGGAGCTGTCCCGGTGTTAGAGCCTGAGCTTGAACCGTGGGGGCAGAGGACCTGCTATATCTCCGATCCCGAGGGGAACCTTATTGAGATAGGCTCCTGGAACAGACCTTATGAGGAAAAGGACGGCTGAGAGCCGCATTGCTTTTGAAAAAAATATAAAAATGATCGCCGTGCTTGTTTATCGGGCACGGTTTTTGCTTTGCACAAGGAAAAATACGGAAAGATCTATGTGGGCATTTTGACGGACAATTTAAAAACAACGCTCAAAAACAGCCTTATTCTGCGGTGCCGGGCAGAATTTCAGAAAACATCTGGGAGTTTTTATTCTCTCAAAAATAACCGCTGCCTGCCCATATATTGTGGGCTTTTTTTGTAAGCGTCCAACAGATTGATAGAAATGTTAATTAAAAATTAACAGCAAAAACAAACGGAAACAAAAGGTTACAAAAGAATAACAAATCGTCATTTTGACGTATTGACAAAGGGGTTTGCGTTTGTTATAATGTAATAAATTCTCTTTGAGAGAGCGAAAATTTTGTACTTTTTGTCAACGGAGGAAGCTATGGGCGTTTACAAAAAATTCATAAGTGCAGTCTGTGCGGCGGCACTTTGCATACAGTCGCTTGGCATGATACCCACGTTTGCCGATAACAGCATCGCAGACGGCGGTGTTGCAGTAGTAAGCATCGACTCCGATCAGACTCAGCAGGAAGCTGATCTTTCAAAGGTCGGTATAGATGAGGATTATGCCGAGAAGTATCTGAAAGACGTAGATGTTACCGACGATCCTACCTATCGCAAGATGGTGGACAGTCAGGGCAAGGTGGGCTTGACGGATTTCTCGTCGCTGGTAACTCATCAGGCAAGATTCAACAACTTCGGAAAGATATACGGAGTTGACGTTTCGGTATATAACGGCGATATTGATTTTGAGCAGCTCAAAAACGAGGGCTACAAGTTCGTTATCGTGCGTGCGGGCGCAAGAGGCTATGCTTCATCGGGAACTATCATTGAGGATTCACGCTTTGAGGAGCACGTTGATAATGCGCACAAGGCAGGACTTATGGTAGGCGCTTATTTCTATACCCAGGCTGTGAACAATGCCGAGGCTAAGGCCGAGGCTGACATTACGCTCAAAAAGCTCGCAGGAAGAAAGCTCGAGCTGCCGATATACTTTGATATCGAGCCTGCATACAATGCAAACGGACTTCCCGGAAGACTTGTTGCGGCAAAGCTCTCAAAGGCGCAAAAGGCTGACCTTTGCAACTATTTCTGCAATTACATAAAGAGCAAGGGCTATGACAGCGGTATAACCTCGTGTATGTCATGGTTCATCACCGATATAGAAATGAGCATGATCGAGAACAAGCATGATATATGGCTGGCTCATTACACATCAAACACAAGCTATTCGGGACAGTTCGATATGTGGCAGTTCGCAAGCACAAGAAAAGTCCCCGGCATCGCTTCACCTTATACCGATCAGGACGTGAGGTATTTAGAGTTTACAAAGCCCTACGGAGATCACGCACTGAAGGCTTCTGGCGATATAAACAATGTGACTCTCAGCTGGAACAGAACTTCCAATACAATGGGCTACATAGTTTATAAAAAGGATACGGCAGGAAAGGTCACAAAGGTCGGCACTACCACCTCCAACAGCTACAAGCTGGCAAGAGAGAACACTCAGATGCAGTATTATGTGCAGTCATATAATGTATATGAAGGCAAGTATTATTACTCTGACAACTCAAATATCGTTACCGTGAGCGGTAAGACGGTATCGGGCATAAAGACCGTTACAGCTTCGCAGAACAGCGTAACAGTTTCATGGGACGCTCTTACGGGAGCGGCAGGATACTGCGTATACCTTGAGGACAAGCAGGTAGGAACGGTCAATGATACTCAGTATACTTTCAGCGGTCTTTCAATGGGAAGCGTCTATAAGATAAAGGTCGCTGCATATTACAATACGGGCAGCGATAAGAAATACAGCTCGGCATCGGTTGTGCTGCCGGCAGCAAATTACAGCATCGCTACAAGCCTTGTTATGGAGCTTGCGGCAAATATCAAAAAGACCACCCTCGCAGGCAGCGACAGATATGCTACTGCTGCAAAGATAGCACAGCAGGCTTACCCGAGCGGTTCATACAGCGTTGTGCTCACAACGGGCGCAAGCTATGCGGATTCACTGGCAGCAGTTCCGCTTGCGCAGAGCCTTAATTCCCCGATAATACTGACAGATCCGACCACTCTGAGCAGTGCGGCACTTAGCGAGATCCAAAGGCTTAAGGCAAAGTCAGTGTTCATCGTCGGCGGAACAGGTGCGGTTTCCTCGGGCATTGAAAGCACTCTGAAGAACAAGGGTTACAACGTATTCAGGATAGGACAGTCAACAAGATACAGCACAGCGGCTTATGTTGCGATGAATACCGATTATGTGCGCAAGAAAACACCAAGTGAGGTATTCTTTGTAAGCGCTGACGGCTATGCAGATTCGCTGGCACTTGGAAATATCGCTGCTGTCAGAGGCGCAGTTATGCTTTATATCAACAAAAACGGCACGCTTGACAGCGTAACGCAGAAATACCTTGACAGCATAAAGAGCAACCTTAAAAACGTTTATATCGTAGGCGGAAAGGGAGTTATCAGCTCCAATGCCGAGAAAAATCTCAAGAGCTACGGTACGGTTAAGCGCATAGGCGGAAGCAACAGATATTCTACCTGCCTTATGCTCAATAACCAGTTTGCATCAAGCGTTGCAGGAAGATCTGTATGCCTGACAACAGGGCTTAATTACCCCGATGCGCTGGCAGGCGGCGTTCTTGCAGCTAACTGCAACGCACCGATACTGCTCGTAGATACCGGCTATTCCAAGGATGTACAGAGCTATATAAACAACAAGGCACCTAATGCGGTATATGTTTTCGGCGGCAGCGGTGTTACGGTAAAATAGTGTTTTTTGAGCGGAAGGAATAATTCTTTCCGCTCTTTTTTTCGCAGGCTTTTCAGTATTCTTTCCCGAGCCTTTCACACGGTTTTCATAAAAGACGGGTAGTATATTATCAAGGCAACAAGGACGCCGCAGAGAGGCTTAGACAAAAAGTCAAGAATTTTTGAAAGCTCCTGACAAACAATAATCAACTTTACATAGATCACTGCGGGGTATTCGTATCCTGCACAACTGCCAACAACCTACTTTACATATAGCTCCGCCAAACACGGAGCAAACGGATGAAGCATAATACTTTCACCTTCATATATGTTCTGGCAGGTGTCCCGATGAGCTGTCGGGACACTTACCACAACAAAACCCCAATAATAAAGCCCTTCAATTTTCTTTTTTTCATAATTATACTTCATTTCGGGAGAGGAGACTGTGATAAGCAGTCTCTTTTTCTTTTGCCTATACAAAAGGAGGAGATATAGCTTTAGGCTATGGCAAGGAATATCAACAAAAATCTTGATTATGCGCAGGATATGTGATATAATGCTAAAAGCATAAAGACTCAAAAAGGAGCTAAAAATATGAAAACAAGTGAGCTTTTCAAGAAAAAGACGGTGCTGTCGTTTGAGGTTTTTCCGCCAAAGAACACAACACCTGTTGAAAGCATTTACAGCACAATAGATGAGCTGAAAGGGCTGAAGCCCGATTTTATAAGCGTTACCTACGGCGCAGGCGGAACCTCGGACAATGCAACGATAGCGATATGCGATGCGATAAAGAATAAGTGCGGCATCGAGGCGGCGGCGCATCTGCCGTGTATAAATCTTGACAGGGAGCGTGCTTTGCACGAGCTTGAGCTGATGAAAGCGGCAGGGATAGAGAACGTTCTTGCGCTGAGGGGAGATATTGCCCCGGGAACTGAGCCGAAGCATATTTTTGAGCACGCAAGCGACCTTGTCAGCTTTATAAAAGAAAACAGCGGTATGAACGTTATCGGTGCCTGCTATCCCGAAACTCACCCGGAATCGAAAAATATGGTCGATGAGGTGAGGCACCTTAAAGAAAAGGTCGATGCAGGCTGCACGCACCTTATCACGCAGCTGTTTTTCAACAATGAGGATTTTTACGAGTTTTACGAAAAAACACGCATTGCAGGCATAGATGTTCCTATCGAGGCCGGAATAATGCCTGTAACTAACACCAGACAGATAAAGCGCATGGTGAGCATAACCAATGCGGGACTTCCGAAAAAGTTCGTTAAGATAATGGAAAAGTACGAAAACGATCCCGTTGCGCTGCGTGATGCAGGAATAGCCTATGCAGTATCGCAGATAGTTGACCTGATAGCCAACGATGTTGACGGAATTCACCTGTATACGATGAATAATCCGTATATTGCCACAAAGATATGCTCGGCGGTGCAGAGCCTGTTTGCAGCGCATGAGGGCGACTGAAAAGGTTTCGGTGAAATTTAGCGTTAAGTTCGTGACAGCACGCAATTGCGTGCTGTTTTCTTTTTGGAGCGAAAATGGTATTTCGGTGCCGAAGCGTGACGGTCAAAGGTTACAAAATGATTACAGGAGTTTTTTCGGACAGTTGAGAAGCAAAGCCGAGAAAAATATTTTTGTTGAAAACTCGGTTGAAAATGTTAAAAACACGCAGTTTTCAACAATGATGTGCGTTGAAAACCCTGCGGCTTTCAACAATAGTACAATTTATTTCCCCGTTTGAAGAAAAAGGGAGTCGATTTAATATCTTAGGTTAGTCCGGAAAAACGGACACAAATGCGGTGGGTACCCTCCGAAAAAGTAACAAAGTTGATTTTCGCAAACGTTTTCGCAGGTTGTGCAAAGTGACGCAAATGCCCGTTGGTTATCGCTGACAAATTGCTTAAAACCACGAAAATAAGCGGTTTGACTTTACAGAGATGTTGTTTTGTGCTATCATAATAGTGTATTAAAGCGCTTTATGCGCTGTCAGAAAGGATAAGAGAAATGAAAAAAGGTATTGTTAAAAAGATAGCGTGCGCTGCTATGGCAGCTATGATGCTTTTTGCAGTCGGATGCGGCAGCTCTTCAAGCAGCAGCGACAGCAAGTCGGGTACAAGCAGCAGCACGGGCGGCGATGATAATTCTCTCAAAAAGGTACAGGACGCAGGCAAGCTCGTTCTCGGACTTGATGCGACCTTCAAGCCGATGGGCTACACCGATGAGAACGACAAGATCGTGGGCTTTGATATCGACCTGGCGGAAGAGGTCTGCAAGAGAATGGGCGTTAAGCTGGAGACCTACAATGTAAACTGGGATACCAAGGAGCAGGATCTCAACGCAGGCACTATCGACTGTATATGGAACGGACTTTCGGTGAGCGATGAGAGAAAAAAGCAGATGCTGATGAGCGAGCCTTACATGAACAACAGCATGGTGTTCATGGTAAACAAGGACAGCGGTGTCAAGTCAAAGGACGACCTGAAGGGCAAGAAGATAGCTGTTCAGAACGGTTCGACCGCACAGGAGATACTCAAGGATTCGGATATCGGCAAGGAATCGACCATGACAGAGCTTGCAACAAATGCTGAGGGTATGCAGCAGCTTGATCTGAAAATGGTAGATGCTGTGTTCCTTGATTCTGTTGTTGCAAATTACGAGATAACTTCAACAGGCAAGGATTATGAGGTGCTTGCAGACGGTCTTTCCGAGGAGCAGTATGCAGTCGGCTTCAAGCTCGGCGCAAATGAGCTTTGCAAAAAGGTCGAGGATACACTCAAGGAAATGAAGAAGGACGGCAAGATCGAGGAGATCTCAAAGAAGTGGTTCGGCAGTGACGTAACTACTATAAAGTAAGATATTCTGATACCGACTGCCCGGCGATGAGCCGGGTGGTTTTTTTGTGCGCAAATCGTTGACAATAAAGCCTCGGAGGGTTATAATGTTAGTAATGCTGAAAAGACGCACGGGGGGAGTAAAAATGAACAAGTGGTACGCTGAGGAATATGAGTTCACGGTGGAGGTCACCGGGTTTCTGAGGGGCGACAAGACCGAGAATTACTGCCGCAACGGTGAGCAGATAGGTGACAGATACACCTGTACCTACGGCTGTCCCGTGAACAAGCAGGGCTATGGTATCTGCTCCAAAACGATGATGATGCTTTATCCGCTTATGGAAGCTGTACGCAGCGGCGGCGACCTTGAAAATCTCGGCGGCGACGGAAAGTACAGCAAAACTATCGTATGTCCCGACGGCTGCGTGATGTTCAGGCTGACGGCAAAGCCGCTTGGCAACGAAAATTTCCACAAGGGCGCTTTCTGGAAAGAGCCCGGGCAGAACTGAAAACGGAGGATAACAATGGAAAGCAAAACCGAAAAAGCCGGGCTGAAAAATACGATAACAAGCGGCATTATATTTCTGTTGGCAGGATTTATCGCATTTACATTCCCGCTTTGTTTTGGCTGGATATTTCTTGATATTACAGGTCATTCAAAGGGCTACGACTATGATCTGGGCTCGGAAAAAAGCGTTTCTGTAATGATCGGGCTGGTCGAGCTGGCGATATGGCTGGCAATAGCCTTGCCGTCGGAAATATTTGCTTTTCGCAGGGCAAAGAAAAAGGGCAGGGTGTACATTGCTGCTTTGGCGGTGATATTTGCCGTTCTTGCGGCGGTGGATATAATTGTTATGGGCGGCTGGTCACGATATATTAAAGGCGTTTTCAACATTTAAGCTATTGGATTGGGAGAATAAAATGAAGATAAAAAGAGAGTTTCCTGCGTTCACCGTTTCAAAAAAGGGCGAGCGTGAAATAAAAAGCGGACACCCGTGGGTGTACGATAATGTTATTACCGACCAGCCGGACGAGTGCGAAAACGGCTGCATCGCCGATGTATTCTCGCAGGGCGGAAAGTACCTTGGAAGCGGTTTTTACAGCGAGAAAAGCAAGATACGCATCAGGCTGCTTTCAAACAACGCTAACGAGAGCTTTGCGGACAGCTTTTTTCAGCGCAGGGTGAAGTATGCGATAGACTACCGCAGAACAGTTCTTGGCGATGATCTTTCGGCTTGCAGGCTCATCTTCGGTGAAGCAGACGGGCTGTGCGGACTGACTGTGGATAAGTACGGGGATATACTCGTTACGCAGGTGCTTTCCTACGGGATAGACAAAAAGAGAGATGTGATATACAAGGCGCTTTGCGATGAGCTTGCAGCTCTGGGCGTGAGCGTTCGTGGCATAATGGAGCGCAATGATGTTGCGATAAGAGAGCTGGAAGGCTTGCAGCAGTACAAGGGCTGGTATAAGGCGGATTTTCTGCCGCAGCCGCCGTCACCTGTGACGGAGATGACCGAGAACGGCATAGTTTACACGGTCGATGTGGAAAACGGACAGAAAACGGGATTTTTCCTTGACCAGAAGTATAACCGACTTGCCGTTTCAAAAATAGCAAAGGGCAAAAAGGTGCTTGACTGCTTCACGCACACAGGCTCGTTTGCACTTAATGCCGCAAAGGGCGGTGCAGCGCACGTTACCGCTGTGGACGTTTCGCAGTTCGCAGTTGACACCGCAAGGGAGAACGCTGTGAAAAACGGACTTGCGGATAAAATGGATTTTATTTGCGCAGATGTTTTTGATCTTTTGCCTGAGCTTGCGCAGAAAGGCTCGGACTATGACCTTATTATCCTTGATCCGCCTGCATTTACAAAGAACAGAAAGACGGTCGACAGCGCAAAAAGGGGATATAAAGAGATAAACTACCGTGCGATGAAGCTGCTCCCAAGGGGAGGCTACCTTGCGACCTGCTCATGCTCGCATTTTATGACGGGCGAACTGTTTGTTAAAATGCTTAAAGCTGCGGCTGCGGATGCACAGGTGGAGCTGAAGCTGATAGAGGCTCGCAGGCAGGGCCCCGATCACCCGATACTTATGAACGTTCCCGAAACGGACTATCTTAAATTCTATCTTTTCCAGGTGTTATGAAAAAGGGGGTATATGCTTTGGTATTCCTGTTTTTTGCAGGTATAGTTTTTGTGCTGGCGGTAGGTGTGCTGAGCTGCCAGGACTGGTGGAAAAAGCATATTGCGCTCTCGCCCGTCTTTTTCTGGGGAATAGCCGTGCTGCTGCTCGTTAATATGTTCTATACGGTGTTCAACATAAAGAGCGTAACGGTAAAGCCACTCAAGGAGATAATGATATTCCTCTCGGCTGTGACCTTCATCGTGCTGATATACACCTCGGTGATAATGCTGGTGAAGTATGTGCTCGGATTTTTGTTCGGAGCATTTATGAAGCCTTCAAACCCTGTGCTGCGGTTTATAAAGGAAACTGCGATAACGCTGCCTGTTCTGCTTGGGATCACGGCAGTTGTGGGTATCATCGGCTATATAAATATGGGCAGCATAAAAACTGTTGAGTATGAGATAGATGTTCCCAAGGCTTCTCAGAACAAGGAGCTGACGGTCGCTGTTATCGCTGATACGCATATTGGCATCGCAGCGCATACATCGACTATCGACACGATAGTTGAGAAAATAAACGAGATGAAGCCTGATGCTGTGTTTCTGGCAGGGGATATTTTCGATGAGAACACTACGACTGACGAGATGGAGTATTTCAGCGAAAAGTTCAAGGAAGTAAAAAGCAGGTACGGCTCCTACTTTGTATACGGCAACCACGAATGTATGCGTGGAGATGATATGGAAAAGTATTTCAAAGAAGCAGGCATAAGGGTGCTTGCCGATGAAAAGGCCGTTATCGCAGGGGACATCACGCTGATTGGAATGAACTCGGAATACGACTCGGCAGGCGATCCGATAGACAGGATAATCAAGCAGAAAAAGGTCGATATGGCAAAGCCGGTCATAGTGCTCAAGCACGAGCCGCTGAAAATAAAGGATATAGCCGATGCAGGCGCTGATGTTTCGGTGCACGGGCATACTCACGGCGAGCAGTTCCCGTTTACATATCTGCCGTTTTCGCTGCTTAACGATATGATGGACGGCACGAAAAAATTCGGTGACCTGACTGCGTTCACAACGCAGGGCGCAGGCGGCTGGGGATTTCATTTCAAGCTGCCGGCTAAAAGCGAGGTCGCAAAGGTGACGATACGTTTTGGCGTTAAAAGTTGACTTTGCTCCCGGTGAGTGATATAATCTAAAACAGCAGCTTTCTAAAGCCGCTATCTGACCTGACAGGTGGTATGAAGATGAAGACTGTAAAATTTCTGATGGGCAACGAGGCTATCGGGCTTGGTGCTATCCATGCAGGCGTTGACCTTGTTGCAGGCTATCCGGGTACTCCTTCAACGGAGATACTTGAAACGGTAGCTAAAAATAATGACGGCTCTATCCACGTTGAGTGGAGCGTGAACGAAAAGGCTGCGCTGGAGGTCGCTGCAGGCGGCGCTTATGCAGGCGCAAGAGTTCTGGTAACGATGAAACAGGTAGGGCTCAACGTTGCTTCCGATCCGCTGATGAGCCTTGCTTATGTGGGTGTAAAGGGCGCAATGGTAATAGTTTCGGCAGATGATCCGGGACCTATATCATCACAGACGGAGCAGGATACAAGGCACTTTGCACACTTTTCAAAGCTGCCTGTTTTTGATCCGTCCTCACCAGAGGAAGCATACGAGATGATAAAGG
>DFFV01000054.1 GCA_002371625.1 Ruminococcus sp. UBA3767 | reverse complement strand
ACCGGTAAGATAAAAAGAACAGTCGCTTCCCTGCTGGCAGCAGCAATGCTCATGACAACAGCCGCTTCGGTCGCTGCAAGCGCAGACAACACTCAGGCAGTTAACTCTATGAGCACCACTCAGGTGTTGCAGCAGAAAAAGGACATCAACAAGTTGGAGGAGCTTGGTATTGATACCCTCCTGGGTGCATTACAGGATTTTGTTCCGGGCGGATTTACAATCTCACCGATGATAAAAATGTTTGCAAACAGTCTTCTGGGCGAAAGCAATGAGCTGACGCTGGATGATGTAAATGTTAAGCTGGATGACCTTTTCTCCAAAATCGACAAGCTCAACGATGACCTGAGAGATTCAATGGAAAACATCACCGCTCTTCAGAATTTTGATACATTTGATCTCAAGACATTCAACTCTCAGATAAAAGAGATACTCAGCCAGATACAGACCATACGAAAGCTCAATATCTCAGACGATGAAAAGTATGCAAGGATCGCTGCGCTGATAAACAACAACAGCAACTGGGCTGAAAGCGGAAATGTATTTGTTACTTTCTCAAGCCTTACACAGTCCCTTAACAGAGCAAGCCTTACCAAAAAGGGCGACATTTTTACAATAATCTACGATCACTTTGCAAAGTCGGAAATGTTCAGCGGAGCTGCTCTTGACAAGGCAAAGCCGATAGCCGATCTTATCATGGCAGACTATTTCTCAGGCTACTATGCACTTATCCAGTGCCTCAGCGCTCAGTTGAAGGTTTGCAATATGCCAAGCGAAAACAAGGGCAAGATAGATCAGAAATACCTCAGCAGGGTCACCGATGACCAGGAGATCATCACAAAGAAGATAGAAGAGATAACCGAAGCTATTTTTGGGGAAAAGGCTCTCAACGTAAAAAGGAATGCCAATGATGACAGCAGCGACGGTATCAAAAAGAAATACGATGACTTTGTAAATACTGACAGAATGGCTCTTATTAACAAGGGCAGCTGCAATATCAGGCTCAGCAAAGAGCTTACGGTAACAGATCACAGCGATGTTCCCGACATTGATCCGGACAGGGACAATGTTACAAGAGATACGCCGATCGAGAAGTCAACAAGCTATTTCAACGACAATATCGCAACTAAAATGGGACTTGATACTGACAATATCAAGGCTATCGCAAGCTTTATCAACGGCAAGGGTATCACACTTCGTCAGTTCCTGAAAAACAGCGGTTTTAATGTTGATAATATCCCTCAGAACGCAAATATCCTTACAGGCGGTGCATATAATGACATTGCTTCTATCAAACACGCCAGCGTTGTTTACGGTTCAATAATGTATCACACATACTACAAGGGCATAAACATCGATTCTGCTGACACGTCAGAAAAAGAGATCACGCTTTACAACACCGGCTGTCATGCTTTCGGTTTAAAAGCGTGGAGCTATATCGAGAGCGGAAACGTTGTGACTTTCAACAAAGCCTGAACAAACCTATCCCACTATAAACTGTGTTTGTCTAAAAAGCAGCACCCGTACCTTTGCATTGGTACGGGTGCTGTGCATTTTTATTGGCGTTGGTTTAAACGTTGAAACGGAACAGAACGATGTCTCCGTCCTGCATTACATAGTCCTTGCCCTCAAGGCGTACAAGACCTTTTTCCTTGGCTGCTACCATATTTCCGCAAGCCATAAGATCATCAAAAGAAACTACCTCTGCTCTGATAAAGCCCTTTTCAAAATCGGTATGTATCTTTCCTGCTGCCTGCGGAGCTTTTGTGCCTTTCTTTATCGTCCACGCACGCACCTCAGGCTCTCCTGCGGTAAGATATGATATAAGACCCAGCAGCGAATAGCCCTGCTTGATGATACGGTCAAGTCCCGATGTTTCAAGTCCGAGGTCCGAAAGGAACATAGCCTTGTCCTCATCGTCCATATCAGAGATCTCAGCCTCTATCTGCGCACATATCGGGAACACTGCCGAGCCTTCATTCTCGGCGATACTGCGGACAGTTTTATAATTCTCGTTGGTGTCGATATTGTTCCTGAAATCGTCCTCGCTGAGATTTGCGGCATAGATAACAGGCTTGAGCGAAAGCAGCGGAGTATCCGCAAGCATTGCCCTTTCATCATCTGTCATCTGATAAGCTCTTGCAGCCTTGCCCTCTTCAAGATGAGCCTTGAGCTTTTCAAGAAAATCGACTACCTCACCCAGCGACTTATCGCCCTTCATGGCTTTTTTAGTCCTGTCCAGCTTTCTGTCGATTATCTCTATATCCGAGAACACAAGCTCCAGGTCGATAGTTTCAATATCTCTTGCAGGATTAACCGAGCCATCAACATGAACTATATTATCGTCCTCAAAGCACCTTACAACATGAACTATCGCATCCACCTCACGGATATCCGCAAGGAACTTGTTGCCAAGACCTTCACCCTTTGAAGCGCCCTTTACAAGTCCTGCAATGTCAACGAACTCCAGCGTTGCGGGGGTGAACTTTACAGGGTGATACATTTCAGCCAGCTTGTCAAGTCTTTCATCGGGAACGCTTACCACGCCCACGTTCTTTTCAATAGTGCAGAACGGATAGTTCGCAGACTCTGCACCTGCATTGGTGAGAGCGTTGAACAGTGTTGATTTTCCGACATTAGGCAGTCCTACCATACCAAGTTTCATAAGTTAATTCTCCTCACATTCCGATTTCTTCTTATTCTTCTTTTTCTTCTTACCGTTTTTGATGACATTGTTATTGCCTATAACTATGCCCTGCTTAACGGGTGCGATGATAAAGCCTATCACCACGCCGATAAGAATAAACACAAAAGTTTTCCACACGCAGCTGCACTCGTTTTCTTCGTCAAGCTCAAATGCGTTTTCAAATTCGTTCATATATATCCTTCTTTCTTAAATTATTTTATTCTTCAATGTCAGGATCGTCAAATTCCTCAAAATAATCATCAAAATCCTCGGGATAATACTTTCTGTCCAGTTCTATATGATCTGATGTATATACGACATCATAGGTCTTGCCCTTTTGTACGAAGTTGTACATATATTCACAGCAAGATAACGTCTTTTTCTCGCCGCCTATAAGGCAGTCAACATAATAATTTGTTACATGATAAGTGGTCAGGTCAGGATACCTTGTCCCGTCATATTCATCAATACTTTTGAACAGTATCTTTGCCCTGCCTTTCTTTTTCGTTTTGTTTTTATTTTTAGAGAATTGTCTGATACTGACAATGAAACAAAACAGTAATAATAAACTGAAAAAAACGATGGTGAAAATATTGGCGAATGTTTCTTCTTTCATTTGTTATCCTCCTATAATTGTTTTGTATCTATTCTACTGATTTCATCGACTCTACCATATCTATCTTTTTGAGTTTGAAATGCAGCACAAAGTTAACTAAAACCGTGAACACGACCGTGAACAGCGCTCCCAGAAGGAACGACCACCACACAAGGCTTCTGTCAAACAGAACTATATCCACCTCAGATGTGATCACAACAAAGTGGTGCAGCACAATGCCCGCAAGGAATCCTGCAAGTATCCCCAGCACCGAGGTTATCACGTTTTCACGGTAGATATACGCCGAGGTCTCGATATCGTAAAAGCCCAGCACCTTTATCGTGGCTATCTCACGCACACGCTCGGTTATATTTATATTTGCAAGGTTATAAAGCACGACTATCGCAAGCAGTCCTGCGCAGACTATCAGCAGTATTACCACCGCATCAAGACTGTCCAGCGAGGTAAGAAAGTCCTTGCCTGCCTCGCTCATCAGCGAAACGCCGTAAAACTCTCCGCAGGAAATGACCTCTTTCTTGAAATCCGATTCGTTTGCGCTGTCTTTAAGGTTTACATAAGCCATGTTGTAAACAGGCTCGCTGCCGTAAAGCTCTTTGAAGGTATTGCTTGTGATATACAGGTAATGCAGCGCATAGTTTTCCGCAATGCCCGTGACCTTCAGCTCGACTGTCCTTTCGCCGTCAAGCTCATATTCTATCACATCGCCTTTTTTTATCTTCAAAAGCATCGACATTTTCTTAGTGATAACGCAGCCCTCATCGGTTATATCAAGCGCTTTGCCGCTGTCAGCATCTTTCAGGCTGAGGTAATCGTGAATGCTTTCGCTGTCCATTGCGGCTACTACCGAGGTATCGGCTTTTTTGCCGTTAAAGCTGACCACGCCGTCGTTTATCAGCGCCATATTGAAGCTCTCCACGGCATCAAGCGAAGCGAGCTTGTTTTTAAGGGCGCTTGTATCATAAGCAGAAGTGTTCAGCACAAGTGTGCCGTCATACAAAAGTATCTCACCGAACTGCTTATGCACTATGCTGGAAATAGAATGTTTAAGACCAAAGCCTGTTATTATCAGCGCTGTGCAGCCTGCCACACCGATTATCGTCATAAAGAAACGCTTTTTATACCTCAGCAGATTTCTCACTGTGACCTTGCTGAGAAACGACAAGCGTTTCCACACAAAGCCCACTCTTTCAAGCAGCACCCTTCGTCCGTTCTGCGGAGCTTTCGGGCGCATAAGGCTGCTTGGCTGGCTCCTGAGCGCTTTCATACAGGAATAAAGTATTGCGCCGCAGATACAAACGACCGAAACAAGACAGCAGCCAAGCATATACCACGGCTTGAACGGTGTTTTTATCGACGGGATATTGTAAAGTATCTTATAGCAGCTGTAAATAATCTTGGGGAATATCTGCAGTCCGACAGCTGTTCCTATGCAGCTGCCTATCACAGAAGCTGCTGCGCCGTAGACAAGGTACTTGAACGCAACGCTTGCCGGCGAATAGCCCAGCGCTTTATATGTGCCTATCCTTATGCGGTGCTCCTCGACCATTCTTGTCATAGTCGTAAGGCACACAAGGCAGGCAATAAGGATAAAGAACACAGGGAACACTTTTGATATAGAATCTATCTTGTTCGCATCGCCGTTGAACGAGCTGTAATCCGAGCTTGCATCGAACCTGTCAAACGAATAGAACTTAGGCTCACCCAGCAATGCTATCTGCTGCTCACCCCGGGAAACAGTTTCTTTAAGCTCCCCTGCCTGCTTTTCAAGCTCATCTCTCGCAGCAGTTTTGCCCTGTGCTATATCTGCAAGCAAGCCTGCTGTCAGCTTTCGCTGCGCTTTTATCTCGCTCACCTGCGTATCTGCTAAAAGCTCATCGCTTTTTTCTGCCTGCTCCTGTGCAAGCGCAAGCTGCTTATCAAGCGCTTCAAGCCCGTTCTTATCGAGCCTGAGCAGGTCATTTATCTGAGCAAGGCGCTTGTTTGCAAGGGAAATATCTCGTTTTGCAAGCGAAAGCTGCTTATCATAGCGCTGCTTTACGCTTTCCTCAAAGGTATCCTGTGTCTGCTCCATCAGCTCTGCGACCTTATCCTTGTACTCATCGCTGAACTGGTCCATATCGTGAATATCATTAAAGCGCACATAGCACTCGGTATAAACGCCCGATTTGAATTCCTTTTCGGGCAGGTATATATTACACAGTATACTTCCGTTGCCGGCTTTGGTATTATCACGCTTATAGCCGATATAAAGCGGCGAAGCACATATACCGACTATTTTAAGGCTTGTGTGCTCCAGCGAATCGGAAAGCTCGACCCCCTCCTGAGTGTCCTGCAACTCAAGCGTTGAACCAATTTTAAAACTTTCAGGTGCGGTCAGCTTTTTTTCTATCATACACTCGCCGTCATTCTCGGGATATTTCCCCTCGATAAGCACGGGAGTATTGAGCAGATTAGGATTATCGCTGCCGTCGCTTTGTATATACGAAAGCGCTTTGAGCACATAATTCTGTCTGTCGTAGTTATAAAACACCTCTTTTGAATAACTGCCCATTGCGCCCTCAACGCTGTCGAGCTTTTTTACCGCTTCGACCTCGGACGAGCTTACGCCGACCGTTGACATCAGCTTACAGTCCATGAGCTTATGCTCTTCAAAATACTCGTTAGCCGAGTCGGTCATATCGGGCATTGTCGCTTTAAGTCCTGCGAAAAAGCCGCAGCCAAGCGCAACAATGGCAAGTATAGAGATAAATCTGCCTGCTGATACCTTTATTTCACGAAAGGTATCCTTCAACAGAGCTTTTTTCATATAAGGCTCCTCTCACCGAGCTTTTATTTCCTTTTAAGAACAGCAACTGCGCACGGCACACGGCCGTCAAAATAGTTTATCTCAACGTCCTCATAGCCAAGCTGCTCAAAATACTGCCTGTACGAATCAAGCGTGAACTGCCTTTTAAAGCCTGCTCCCGCTTTATCAACGACCTGCGTGAAAAGATTCTGCTTGCCCTGTTCGTCCTTGTTGATATAGGTAGGAATTATTATCAGACCGCCTTTTTTGCAGACTCTGTTCATTTCCGCAACAGCGCCGTCGGGGTCATCAAGAAGATGTATAACGTTTCCTGCGATGACCTTATCAAATCTTTCATCCGAGCAGTTTATGTTCATTATATCTGCCTTTCTGAAAATAACATTTCTCATTCCAAAGCAGTTATCCTCAGTCTTTTTCAGCATTCCCACCGAAAGATCGGTAGCGACCAGCTTTTTGCAGGCAGGTGCTGCGCAGCGTGTTATCAGACCCGTTCCGCAGGCAAGCTCCAGCACGGTATCGTTCTCATCAAGATACGATGCAACATTCATGCTCACCTTTTTATTGACTTCGCCGTTGTAAACGTCCTCAAACACACCATAAACATCTGATACATTATCCCAGAACATTTCTGCCTCCTGTCATTCTCCGAACATATCCTTTGAGAGTTTTCCGAGAAACTCACAGCCTCTGATTATCTGCTCATCGGTCGGCGTTGAGAAGTTGAGCCTGAACGATGATGTTTTATCGCTTTCCTGTATCATAAATGCGTTGCCCGGAACAACTGCTACCTTATACTCGCTCACTGCCTTTTTGCAGAACGCAGGCATATCGCAGCCATCGGGAAGCGTGCACCATATAAACAGTCCGCCCTGAGGGACTTCGTAAACTATCTTTGAAGAGAAGTTCTTTTTCATCTGCTCTATCATAAGTCCGCACTTTTTGCGGTAAATTGCCTGCAAGCCCTTGATGTGCTCCTCAAAGTTCACGGTGTTCATAAACTTATATGCAAGCACCTGTGCCCAGATATTTGAGTGAACGTCAGAGACCTGCTTGCACACGATCATCTTGCTCACTATCTCCTTCGGCGCACTGATATATCCCACTCTTATACCCGGTGCGAGCACCTTTGAGAATGTTCTTGAATACATAACTATGCCGTCTTTATCCATGCTCTTGATCGAGGGGATATTTTCACCGCTTATGCGCAGATCGCCGTACGGGTTGTCTTCAAGTATTATCGCACCGTACTTTTTGGCAAGCTCATAAAGTCCCTTTCTCTTTTCAAGGCTGGTAGTTCTGCCTGTCGGGTTCTGGAAATTAGGGATAACATATATCAGCTTGACACCGCCGTTTTTAAGCACACCTTCAAGCTCCTCAAGATCCATTCCGTCCTCTTTGAGAGTAACTCCCTTCAGGTCAACGTTATACGATTTGAAAGCATTGAGCGAGCCTATGAACGATGGTGCTTCAGCGACCAGCACATCGCCCTCGTCACACAGCACCTTTGCTGCAAGCTCGTTTGCCTGCTGCGCACCGCTTGTTATGATAAGATCATCTCTTCCGGGAACGAACTCGCCCTTTTTCTCCAGCTCCTTTTTCAGAAGCTCTCTGAGCGGAGTATATCCCTCAGAAACGCTGTACTGCAAAGCAAGGATAGGATCCTGCTCAAATATCTCAGCCGACAGCTTTGTGAGCAGCTGCGTTGGGAATGCTTCGGGAGCGGGATTTCCTGCTGCAAATGAGATGACCTCGGGGTCAACCGTGAATTTAAGTATCTCTCTTATAGCGGAAGCCTGAAGATGAGATACCTTTTGTGAAAACTTGTAATCCATAATGATCGCCAAACCTTTCGTAATCAACTTTTCTCAGCTCCTCACGAGCCAAAGAACATACACAGATAATTATACCACAAACAAAAGCGATTGTAAAGTTTTAAGCACACAAAAAGGAGCACTTTTTTCAAAGCGCTCCCGTAGAACTTTTATTTTCTGTCGGCTTCTATCTTGGTTATCTTATCCTTCATGCCGTACTGGTCAAGTGTAACAGCGAGCTTTTCAAGCAGCGTCTGGTAACACGGACCTGCAAGGTGGATACCGTCCTGCGCAGCATTCTCGGCAGCCGTATACATTCCGTCAGGACCTGCGATAGCTGCATAAGCATCAAAGAACACAACATTGGGATCATTCATACCCTCAGTCATCTTTTTCAGCTCCTCATTGAACTTGCGGATAGTGTTTATATCCGTAAACGTGCAGCCCTGTGTGATAGGCGTTATCGAAGCTGTAACGATTATCGCATCGGGCACCTTCTGCTTCACCTTTGCGATAAGTTCCTTATACCTCTCGATATACTTGGTTTCGTCGATAAGGTTAACATCGTTCATACCCATTGAGATATACAGCAGGCTCGGCTTTACCGCACCTATCGCATCAACAAACGAGAGCGCAGTACCTGTCGGATCAAACGTGAACAGGCTGGTATCGTCATACTGTCTGAGTGCTGTGCTTCCCTTTGCGATGTTACGCTCATAAGGAATATAACCGTAAGCGCAGAAGCCGTAAGCAATAGAATCGCCTGCAATAACTACCCTGTCCTGATAGAACTTTACGTTTTCCGATTTACCGTCAGCAGGAATCGCCTTGGCAGTCGCCTGTGTTGAGCTTTCGTCCTTTGAAGACGAGCTGTCATCAGGTGCACTTGAAGCCTCGGTAGAAGCTGTAACCGCACCGTCGCCTGTTATTGTCAGCAGAGCTTTTCTTGAAGCAACGTTGCCCGAGGAATCTCTTGCGGTATATGTAATGTTATGCTCGCCGGGTGCCGAGGTGTCCTTATCATCAGCATCAAAAGTTACAGTGAAATCAAGGTTTTTATCGAAATTATCATTCACCTTTACACCCTGCTTGAGATCTATCTTATCCCCCGCCTTGATTTTAAGATCCTTAATTCCGCTGAAGGTCGGGCTTTGCGTATCGGTAACGCTCAGCTTCAGCTCCCAGCTGCTCTGTTTGCCGTCAGCATCAAGCACGATTATCTCCTGGCTTATCACGCCAAGCTCCTTGAACTGCTTCTCGGTATCGTTGTCGGGATACTTGAAGGTAAAGCCTTCAACATCTTTTTTCGCAAGCTCTCCCAGCTCTTTTGCGGTATAAAAAGTGTTCACCTCAGCCGTTACCTCAAACGATGCCTCATTTGCATTTACATCGCTGCCGGAGCTGTTATCCGAGGTGCTGTTATCAACGCTTTTTCCGCAGCCTGCAAAAGCTGTGCACGCCATGCACAGTGCAAGCAGCGCTGCTGTTATTTTCTTCGCCATTCCATTATTCCCCCGTCGGTAATCACTTATCAGCCTTTGATGAGCTTTCTGCCGCCTTGTTCCTTGCTTCCTCAGCCGCCTGTATTTTCGGCATTGCAAGCTCCTGGTTGAGCCTTTTTGTGACTTCGACCAGGATATGTTTATAAGCAGTTTCATTTATATGCAATCCGTCGCCGGAATCATACTTTGTATCCATATACTCATTCGCATCAAGCAGTGTAGGGTAAACGTTGAAGTATATCACATTCTGTTTGCCCATAGTATTTATCGTTTCTCTGAGCTTCTCGTTGTATTTGAGTATCTTTGAGTTGCTCAGCTTTGGATAATCATTATTCTTTGCGATCGGTGTTATGCTTGCAGCAACGATATAGCAGTCAGGAACAGCTTTGAGTATACTGTTCACAAGGTCCTTATACTGCGAAGCATAGGTCTCCTCACTGATATTTCCGACATCGTTCATTCCCAGTGAGATATAAAGCAGCTTTGGCCTTACCGCTTTCATAGTATTTATCATGCTCATGGTCTTGCCTGTGGTATCATACTCCCAGCGTGAATATCCCGCAGTTGAGATACCTCCCTGTGCGATGACCTTTTCAGGCGGCATAACGTTATACATTCTCCAGCCGTAAGCGATAGAATCGCCTGCAACGACCAGGCGCTCCTTATAAAAATCAAGATTATCCGTTGTCATATCATCAATATCCTTTATAGGATCGGGAAAATTCTCAGCAAAGCTGCTGCCCTTATCATCATCCGTACGGACAACTTCCTTTTCGACCTTGATGAATTTTATGTTACGCTTGCCTATCTGATTACCGCAGCCTGTAAGCATCGCAGCAGCGAGCACGACTGCCGTAACAGAGCAAGCAGCTCTTTTTATCATATTCATCCTCCTATACGCTGAATACACAATATATTGTATCACTAATGTCGCTTTTTGTCAACAAATAAAAGAGAGCATAATTTCTTCAAATAATGCTCCCTTTAACTTCCTTTTTCAAGCTCACAGCTTTGAGCTTACACCATACTGATCCAGCCTTACAGCCAGCGCATTGAGCAGCCTCTGATAAACAAATCCTGCAAGGTGCAGACCGTCACCTGCGCCATAGCCGTCAGCCATATATGTACCGCCTGCCGATACTACGCTGTAAGCGTCAAAAAGAATGATATTAGGATCATTCATAGCCTGAACGGCACTTTGCATAAGATTGTTGCAGTTTTTGATCTTCACCACGCTGAAATCGGTCCTTTTCGCCTCAGTCGGAGTGATATTTGCAGCAACGATGATGCAGCCCGGCACTCTCGCCCTCACCTTCTTGAGAAAGCCTACATAGTTATTAGCATAGGTCTGCGCATTGGTAATGTTTATATCGTTCATACCCATTGAAACATACAGCAGCTTAGGCTTTACAGCAGCGATAGCGTCCATACAGCTAAGCCTTGTACCTGTCGGATCGAATGTGAACAGGCTCGTATCGGTATAGTTTCTCATCGCCATGCTTCCCTTTGCGATGTTATGCTCATAAGGGATATAGCCGTAAGCGCAGAAGCCGTAAGCGATAGAATCACCTGCTACCACAAGGTTTTTCTTGTAAAGCTCAACATTAGCCGAGCTTGCAGCAGCGGCTCTTGTTGTAGCCTGAGTGGCTTTTGCGGTAGTTGCGGCTGTTTTGGCTGCCGTGGTCGTAACTGTGGTCGTAACTGTGGTCGTAACGACCGCCTTGACCTCGACAGTTGCGGTAACAGTCACCTTTCCGCCTGCACCGTTATCGACCGAATAGGTTATGTTATGCTTGCCCGGTGCATCGGGATCCTTATCATCTGCATCATATTCAACAGTAAACTCAAGCTCATTGCCGAAGCTGTCCTTTACCGAAACGCCCTGCTTGAGATCGGGCTTTTCTCCCTGATTTACCGTAATATCATGAACGCCCTCAAAAACAGGCATCTTTTTTTCCCGCACAGTTACCTTTACGATATAGCTCGTTCTTTTGCCTTCCTTATCCTGCGTATAGATACCAACAGTCTGCTCACCAAGCTCGGTGAACTTTCTTTTAGCAGAATCGTCCTCAAAACCGATAGTCAGCTCGCTGTTGAGCGCAAGGCTTTTGCACAGCTGTGCAGCGGTATATTCAACACCTATCTCAGCCTGTGCGGTAAGCTCGGTCACCGAAGCCTCTACCGCCTGAGAGCTGGTCTGCTCGGCAGTCCTTACAGAATCCTTTGTTTCGGTGCTGTTCCCGCAGGCAGAAAGCTGCATAGCTGCAACACAAACAGCAATTACTGTTACAACAAATTTTCTTTTCATTTTACTACCTTCTTATCTCACTTTCCTCTATTTACATCTCATACACCGTATTTACGGTATAATTCGTCTATTTTGATTATTATATCAAATAAACTTCATCAAGTCAACGTGCATATTGTTCAAATAGAATAAAAAGCCTGCGGTTTTTTTATGCTCTACGACTAATCCTGCCCCGCAGCGAATGCATTTTGGGCATAAAAAGCAGCGAAGCCATTAAGCACCGCTGCTGTGAGATATTACATCCTTACTCTGCTTCCTGAAATAGTTTTGCCCATAGCTTCAAGCAAAAGATCGTATGCGCCCGGTTTTAGATGCAGACCGTCAGAAGCGGCATAATTATCATCAAGATGTTCACCGTCTTTGCTCAGAACCGAAAATGCATCAAAGAACAAAACCTTGTCGTCCAGCTTTTCCGAAACGTCTTTAATTGCACTGTTGAGGTTTTTCACATTCTCGGGTTTTACGTGACCATAATCACTCACCTTTGCTATCGGGGTAATAGCCGATGTAAGTATAACGCTTGTCGGGCAATGCTGCCTTACCTTGCTTATAAGCGCACAATAGTTCTCCACAAAGGAATCATAGCTGCTTCCCCAGTCATTCACACCAAGCGATACAACAACTACCTTAGCATCTTTTTTAAGGCTGTTTATCTGCTCGTCACAGCTGATGACCGAAGCGCTCTCCTCACTTACATCATTGTCTACCGGGACTTTGCCGTATGTTGCATAACCCTTGGCAACAGAATCTCCCATGATCATGATGTCGCTTGTCGAAATGAAAGTATTGCTCTGCGAGCTTTCGCTTGCTGTGGTGGTATCCTTTACCTCAGTTTCGCTTTCCTTAGCGGAGCTGCCTGCCGCAGATGCATTTGCCCGCAGTGAGTTTGCCTCAGTGCTGAGCGTTATTGTTGTCGCTGCGCCCTGAGTTTTTTCAGTTCCTCTTGAGTTTGTGCTGCCGCACGCTGCAAGCTGTGTTATGGCCACAACAACCGCAAGCACGGCAATAGCTGCTTTCTTTTTCATTTTGTTTCTCCTTTTTGTTCTTTTTCTTTCTCTGTATATCATTGTCTTTCAATCATTATTTATTTTAACACGATTCTGCGCTTATTTCAATAGACAATACGGCGCAATAGTGTAGTATATACTACACATCAACGCCCAAGTGTAAAACAGCGAACAAAAAAAAGAGGAAGAGCAATGTCTTCCTCAATTAATAGATTATTCTCATACTACGCTGTTAAAGCCCTTGCTGTCAAGCACGACTGCCATAGCGCTGAGCAGTGCATCATAAGCCGATGGCTGAAGGTGCAGACCGTCACCGGCTGCATACTTTGCCTGCATATACACTCCGTCATTTCCCACAACTACCGAGTAAGCGTCAAAGAACACTATCTTGCCGTCGCCCATAGTTTCGGCAAGGTGTTTAAGTGCGGCATTATGGCTTTTTACAACAGCCGAGCTAACGTGCGGATACTGATTGACCGCAGCGGTAGGAGTTATCGCACCAACTACGATAACTGCATTCGGGCAGGCTGCACGCAGGTTCTTCAAAAAAGTATTATAGGTTTTTACGAACAGGTCTGTTGATATGCCCCAGTCGTTCATGCCCATTGAAGTGAGTATCAGCGTAGGGTTTGCCGCCTTTGCGAGTGCTATCTGGTAATTTGCGCTTCTTATCGAAACATTCACCTTAGCCACGCTGTGATCAACGGGCACTCGCCCGTAGGCAGCATATCCGCTTGCCACCGAATCTCCCATAACGAACAGCTTGGATTTATAAAGCTCAACATTTGGCGAACTGCCTGTTATCCTGTTCACAGATGGCGTCTGCGGCTGTTCTTTTGGCTTTTGCTGTGTTGCTTTTTTTGAAGTCGTTTTTGCAGTAGTATTTGCAGCAGTCGTTTCCTTTGTCTGCGCTGCCGAAGTCTGCGTAGTAACGCAAGTTGTTTCCGTAGTCTGCGCTGTTGTAGTGGTAACAGCGGGTGTAGTTGCTATAAGCTCCTTGGGTTCAAATCTGTATGTTTCTTTTTCTGTTTCGCTTGTCTGCGAAGTCACGCTCTGGCTGATCGCCTGCGTGAATATCTCCTTTGGTGAATCATCCACCTGCTCGCCGCAGCCTGCCGCTAAAAAGCAGACAAATCCTATACCGACCGCAGCAGCTGTAATTCTTTTGTTCATTTTATTTATTCTCTCCTCAGCCGATGACCTCATAATTCTGCGCAGCGTTATCCTTTGTTGCATACTCGCTCACGCCCAGCACCTTTACCTTCAAAGGCTTGGTGCCCATATTGACAGTGATGACATCACCTATCTTCACGTCATACGAAGCTCTTGCGACTTTCTCGTTCACGAGTATCTTTCCTGCATCGCAAGCCTCATTTGCGACTGTTCTGCGCTTTATTATTCTTGTCACCTTCAAATATTTATCTAATCTCATATAATACCTCTGTAAAAAAAGAACCTGACCTTGCAAGTCAGGCTCTTGTATGATATTACTTCTTTTTCTTAGCAACTGCCTCTTTAAGTGCCTTACCAGCCTTAAATGCAGGAACCTTCTTTGCAGGGATCTTAACAGGCTGCTTTGTGCTTGGGTTGATGCCCTTCTTAGCCTTTCTCTGACGTACCTCAAAAGTACCGAAGCCGATAAGTGTTACCTTGTCACCTGCTGTAAGAACGTCTGTGATAGATCCTACTACTGTTGAAAGTGCCTTTTCAGCATCCTTCTTGGTATAGTCGCCTTTTTCTGCTATCTTGCTTACAAGTTCTGCCTTTGTCATTGTTTTCTACCTCCTATTATTATTAACGAACAGCACCTTGCTATTCATCAATTACCTGAATTTTTCGCTCTGCGCCAATAGCTGTCAAGCTCCTGCGCTGTGAGCTTTGTCATTTCCTGCCCATCGGCAACAACTGAATTTTCAACATTCTCAAAACGCTTCAGGAACTTTTCATTTGCCTGATCCAACAGTTCCTCAGCGTCCAGCCCGAGCATTCTTGCAACGTTCACGCATGAAAACAGCACGTCGCCCAGCTCCTGCGCTGCCTTTTCCTTATCGTCAAGCACTTCCTCAGTCTCGGCTATCTCGCTTTTAAGGCTTTCAAGCGCCTGCTTTTCATCTTCAAAATCAAGCCCTGATTTAGCCGCACGCTTGCCGAGCTTCTGTGCTCTCATAAGTGCAGGAAAGTTTTTCGGCACGCTTTTTAGCGTATCCGTAAAGGTCTCCTGACCCTTGGTATCCATTTTAATAGAATCCCAGTTTCTCAGGACATCATCTACGCCCTCAACATTCACATCACCAAAAACGTGCGGATGCCTGATTATCAGTTTTCTGCACACATCATTCGTGACATCGTCAAGTTCAAAATGTCCCTGTTCGGATTCAAGCACGGTATGGAACACGACCTGAAGCAGTAAGTCGCCCAGCTCCTCCTGCATCATTTCGGGACTGTCACAGTCGATAGCCTCCATCACCTCATAGGTTTCCTCAAGCAGATCCTTTCTGATAGACTTATGTGTCTGCACCTTATCCCACGGACATCCGTTCTCACTGCGCAGCACCCTGACTATTCTGACAAGATCGCTTATATCATAACTATTTTTTTCAAGAAGCTCTTTAATGACCGTTTCCATAACTACTCACTTTCCGAAAACGCTTAAGCAGCGAATAACTCGCACTGCGATATCGTACTAACTAATAATAACTCACTTTCCCGAAAATTTCAAGTGCTTTTTCGATTTTTTTTACAAAACGATGAAATAATCGTTGATTTCGGCGTTTCGCACAATATGGCAGCAGAAAATAAGTACATAATGCCCGAAAGAAATATCGAAATAAGGGCAATTGACTGTTCCCCGAAGCCGATAAATACACGCTTTGAGAGTATTTCCCGGGAAATCACCGCTGTCATCAGCGCAAGAACTGCGGCGTAGGCAGGCTTGACGAACGCACTTTTAACGCTGCACCTTGCGCCCGAGGCACGGTAAACGCTCACGAGCGAGACCCCACATATTATCGCCTCGCTGACCGCAGTTGAAATGGCTGCACCTGTCAGCGAAAACGCAGGCAGCCTTATCAGCACAAGGTTACCCGTGAGCTTGATAGCGCCGCCGAGCAGGATGATCCCCGTTACACGCCTGCCCTTGCCAAGCGCCTGCAAAAGTGTAAAACAGGGCAGCGAAAGGCTCATTGCGGCAACGGCTATACCAAGGACTCTCAGTGCAGGGCAGCTTGCAGCGATCTCGGCAGTTCTTCCCGAAAACAGCAGCGTAAGTATCTGCTTTGGAAAAACGCAAAGCATCACCGCCGAGGGAAAGGCGATGAACGAACAGAGCATGAACATTTTATCCATGCTCCTGCCGACACAATACCTATCCCCTTTTGCTGCGCCCTCCGCAACGGGAGCGAGCGCACTTTTGCCAAGCATCGCAGTAAGCGTTGGCACAAGCCCTGCGACAGCAAAGGCAAGCCCTGTATACGAGCCGTACACGAAATTTGGCAGCTCCTTCGGACTTACGCCGAGATCTGTAAGCTCCCCGAAAGCCTGCGGCTGCTGCTGATACGCAGCACTTACTCCCCTTGCGACCGTGAGCATATCGATCATACCCGTCAGCGTTGTTATCAGGGCGGCAAGCGAGATAGGCAGGCAGCAGGCAAAAAGCTCACGCACGATACCTCCCGTGCTGTCGGTTATCCTGTCCTTTTGGCGCATCTGCATTGTAATTCCGTCGCCGCCGAGCTTTGAGGCAAGCATTATATAAATGCAGGCTATGAGTGAAGAAAGGCTTGTTGCGAGCAAGGCAGCGGCAGTTTCGTAAACAGCGCTTACGCCGAGCGCCTGCTGAAGACTGCTGCACTTTTGCCCGAAGCACTCCCCTTTCAAAGCGAATGACTGCAAGGCGTGATCTCGCACGCCATAGGCAAACGCCAGCCCGAGTATCAGCCTGAAAAGCGTTTCCACGACCTCCGAAACGGCAGTAGGATACATATTGCGCAGCCCCTCGTAATACCCACGGTAAACAGCCATTACCGAGCAGATAAGGATAGACGGTGCAAGTGCGCACACTGCAAGCCCGACCTTTCTTTCGCCTGTGAGCAGCTGCGAAACGGGCATTGCGCAAAGCAGAACGAGCAGCGTGAACACAAGCCCCGTAAGCGTGAAAGTTACAAGCGCTGTCCGCTTTAGTTTTTTCACATTCTCAAATCTTTCAAGGGCGAAATTCTCTGCGGTCAGCCTTGCCATTGCCGAGGGTATGCCTGCCGCAGCGATAGCTATTACAGGTGTGAACAGCGAGAACGCAGACGAATAGTGTCCCATTGCGCTGCCGCCGAGCAGCCGTGTAAGCGGTATCTTATATGCCAGACCGAGTGATTTTGCAACGACAACGCTCGAAAGAAGAATTGCCGAACCCTTTATAAAGCCCTGTTTTTTCAAAGCGCACCTCCGCAGTTGATCAGCTGTAATATTCTATGACAGCTTTTCCGCAGGTATGCGCACAAAAAAGAAGCGGCATTAAATGCCGCTTCATATTGAACTTATTTATCAGCTATGATTTTATTCATAAACTATATCTGTTGTAGAAGGTGTGGTGGTTTTAACTTTTGACTGAGCCTGTCTGCTCTTTGCAGTATAGCTGCCGAAGCTGTCAACGAGACCGGAAACGTTATATCCGATCGCATCGTTGATGTGTGCCTTGAAGTTCTCGATGTCGATAGTCTTAGCATACTCCTCAAGCTCGGTGAGCTTATAGGTCTTGCCTGTCGGGATAGCTATATCGGAAGCCTCGGTCTTGTTGAGCTTGAACTCAACAGTTACAACGTTCTTTCCGTCTGCATCAACATTGAATGTGAGATCCTTCTTATCCTTTGAGCTTTCGCCTGAGAGCTTGACATCAAGTGTGTGAGCCTTGCTGCTCTCGTTAACATTGATGTTGAATATGATAGTACCGCTGAAGTAATCCTGCTTAGCAACTACCTTTTCAAGTGTCAGCTTAGCTGTGAATGTCTGCTTGCCGCCGTCCTTGAAGGATACGTTGTAAACGCCGTTTACAGTGCCGTCGGTCAGCTTAGCGGAGCCTTTTATAACAAGTGCGTTCTTATCGGCATTTCCGTCTGAAACTGCAACATCAACTGCGTTGACATCGTTCTTGTTGATAACCACTGCCTTGATGATAGTCTTGTTATCAAATGTAATTGCCAGTCCGGAGATCTCCTCGCCGTCATAATACAGGTCAAGTGAGAGCACCTTGCTCTGATTGTTTTCAGGAACAGCAAATTCCTTTTTCAGCTCTGCGATAAAGTCAGCATAGCTCTTTGCCTTGGTGCTTGCTGAAGAAGATCTCTGCTTAGCCATAAAGTCATCAAATATCTTCTTTACGTCTGCATCGCCTGCGAGCTTATCGAAGACTGCATACAGTGCATCCTGTGCCTGCTTGCCGTTTATGCTGTAATTAACAGTCTTGTAATCGTACTTGTTGCCGTCGATGTCGCCTGTCAGATTAGCGCCGTCCTTTTTAGCGGGCAGCTTGCTCTTGAATGTCTCTGCGTAGCTCTTTATCTTCTCCTCGAGCTTCTTTCCGTCGATAGAAGAAAGATCGGGCAGCTGAGCCTTGAGCTTGTTCAGATCACTGTCGGTGGATACCTTAGGTGTCTGAGTTGTATTGCGTTTGATAGTTGTACTTCTTTTAGTCAGCTGGCTCTGCGCTTTATTTGCGTAATCCTGAACAGCCTTCTGAATATCCTGCTCATTAGCAGTGATGTAAGCGCTGCTCAGCTCGGGAACTCTCATATAAGCTGTTTTGCTGTCTCTTGCATAGATAGCTTCAAGTGTAGCGATAACGCTGTCGTTATACTTAGCCGAGATCTCAGCCTGCGAATTCTGTCCCTTCTGCTTTACCTTTGTGTCGATCTCAAAAGGCTTGATCTGCTGCTGTGAATTTGCAGTTGCTGCAGAACCTGTAAGACCTGCGCCAAAAGTAAACTTCAGGCTTGAATCATAAGCAAAATCGAGCTGTCCTGTCACAGCCTTGTTGACATCGTCAACTGCTGTTGTCATATTCTGCTCAACATCAGCAAACGATATTTTCATCGAATCCATCGTCTGCTCGGGCTTACTCTCTTTATCGCCCTTGTTCACGAGATAATAGCCAACTCCCGATCCGATGACGCTGACTCCCAGTACTCCTGCAAGAACAGGAGTCAAAACCTTATTCTTGATCATCTTTTTATCCTCCCTATAATATATCAACATATATAATTGACCTACTATACAATTATTTTATACCACTTTTGACCGCTTTTGTCAACGGAGTATAGGTGAAAACTCTGTGATAACTGTGTGAAAATGCGCCTGCCCTTTATTTACGGGACAGGCGCTGCGAGTTACATAAACTCAAAGCCCTTATTTCTTATCTCATCTATCGCCTTTGGAAGTATCTCGGCATTGGTTTTTGAAACGCTGTGCAGCAGGTATATCGCTCCCTCGTGTGCGGCGCTTGTTACTCTTTTAAGTGCAGCCTCGGGCTGTGGCTGGTTATTGGTATCCCAGTCTGCATAGGCAAAGCTCCACATAAGCGTTTTATATCCGCAGTCCCTTGTTACGCTGAGCGAATACTGCGAAAACTCGCCCATAGGCGGTCTGAACAGCTCCATTTCGCAGCCGAAATTCTCCTTTACATACTCGTGCATATCCATTATCTCGCTCCTGCACTTTTTCTCATCAAGCGTGGGCATCGAATAGTGGTGCACCGAGTGGTTGCCGATGATATGCCCCTCGTCTATCATTCTCTTTACGAGCTCGGGGTTCTTTTCGGCGTAGTCCTTAACGAGAAAGAACACTGCCCTTACCTTTTTCTCCTTGAGCGTATCAAGAATCTTTGCGGTGTATCCGTTTTCGTAGCCCTGGTCAAAGGTCAGGGTTATCTTTTTTTCGTTCTCGTTTATCGCAGCGGCGTTAAGGTCACCATAGCGCCTGTTGAAATCCAGCGCACCGGTTGTCCTGTTCTTATCGTCCGTCTGCGTTCCCGAACCGTAGCCTATCTTTGTATGTGAAAGGTCCTGCTTTTGCGTTTGCTCAAGCACATTCATCGCCTGCTCGCTCCTGCTTTCCGGCGCAACTGTTACCGAACAGCCCGAAAGCGCTGCTGCGAGCAATATTGAAACAACTGCTTTTTTCATAGTTTATTCTCCTTTTTGTGTTTGTATCACTATGATTTGCAAAACACACGGGATTATAAACAAAAAGGGACGGTAAAAAATACCGTCCCAAAAAATCATTTCACTTTAAGATAGGATTTGACCAGCGCCTGCAGCAACTCATCACGGTCGATATGCCTTATCAGGCTTCGTGCATTGTTGTAGGTCGTTATGTAGGTCGGATCCTCCGAAAGGATATAGCCTACTATCTGATTAACGGGATTATATCCCTTTTCTCTGAGCGCCTCATAAATAGTCGTCAGATTTTTTCTCAGCTCGGACTCCTTTTCATCTATCATTGAAAATTCAACTGTCTGATCGTGCATACACTTGACCTCCCTTGCAGATTTGCTCCACGTTTATATTATACTCCAAATCAAGCAAAATAACAAGAGTATTTTAAAATTTTATGAAATCTGCACAAATCAAAGCTCAAAAATTTTATGCTCTGCGCTCTGCACCGATAGCTGCAAGCTCCTTGACCGCCTTTTCCATAGCCTTATCAGCCTGCTCATCGGTAAGTGTTCCCTCGTGAGAACGCATTGAGATAGAATAGGAAACGCTCTTTTTGCCCTGCTCTATCTGCTCGCCCTTGTAAACATCAAACAGCGTTACCTTTTCAAGTATCGGACCTAACGCCTTGGTTATTGCCTTTTCAAGCTCTGCAACAGGGAGCAGGTCATCGCAAACAACGGAGATATCCCTTGTAGTTGCAGGGAATTTCGGCAGAGGCTTGTATATCTTCTGCGGATCGGAATTTTCCATAAGCTCGGGAATATCCAGCTTGCCTACATAAGCTCTTGTTGAAAGCCCGTAGTTTTCAAGCGTTCTTGGGTGAAGCTCACCAAAAATGCCCACTGTTACACCGTTTACCTTTACCACAGCGCATCTGCCCGGGTGGAAAGCGTAAAACTCATCATATCCGCAGTCCTTATCAGCTCTTTCAAAGGTCACGTTCTTAGCGCCTACTCTGTCAAGAACATTCTCGATGATACCCTTCAAACTGAAGAAATCAAAATTTCCGGTTGTATCATAAACGCCTATACCAAGTCTTTTCGGCTCTATCGGCAGAACCTCTCCCTCAACGGGGATATACTCATTGCCAAGCTCAAAAACGCTGCACTCGGGGTTTCTGTAATTGCTGTTGCGTGCAAGCACCTCGCAGACCGACGGGATTATAGTTGTTCTCATAACGCTTGTGTCCTCGCCGAGAGGGTTGGTTATGGTAACGCAGTTCCTGAGCTTTGAATCCTGCGGCAGACATATCTTGTCGTAATACTTTGGTGAGATGAACGAGAAAGTTTCTATCTCGTTCACACCGCAGGAGAACATTGCCCTTCTTACGCTTCTTTCAAACTTCTGCGCAGGTGTTCTCTGTGCCTGTGCAACGCCTCTGATTATAGTGCTTGGAATGTTGTTATAGTCATAAAGCCTTGCAACTTCCTCTGCGATGTCGCACGGACGCTCGATATCTATCCTGAAGTGCGGTGAATACACCATTCCGTCCTTTACTTCAAATTCAAGGCTGGTCAGGTAGTCCTTCATCTGCTGCTCGGAGATGTCAGTTCCCAGGAAACCGTTTATCCACTGCGGATCGAACTTTACAGACTTAGGTGTATCATCGTGGAAATCCTCATCTATATGAGTATCCAGCACCTCGCCTGCGCCAAGCTCCTCAACGAGCTGGCAGGCTCTCATAAGAGCATCATAGCAGTTATGCGGATCAAGTCCCTTTTCGTATCTTGAAGAAGCGTCCGTTCTCATGCCCAGCTTCTTTGCGGTAGTTCTTACGCTTGCGCCGTCAAAGCAGGCAGACTCAAACACAACAGTAGTTGTATCCTCCATGATACCGCTGTATTCGCCGCCCATAACGCCTGCTACTGCGACAGGCTTGTTTGCATCTGCGATGACCAGCATCTCGCTTGAAAGCTCTCTTTCGATACCGTCAAGAGTGGTTATCTTTTCGCCCTGCTGAGCATTTCTTATGTTGATGGCATTCCCCTCAACATAGCGCAGGTCAAAAGCGTGCATCGGGTGACCGTATTCGAGCATTACAAAGTTCGTGATATCAACAAAGTTGTTGATCGGGCGCACACCGCTTGCACGGAGCCTTTCCCTGAGCCAGCGTGGCGACTGACCGATCTTAACATTCTTGACAACAGCCGCCATATATCTCGGGCAAAGCTGAGTGTTGTGTATCTTAACGCTGATGATATCGTTAATATCTCCGCTGACGCCCTTGTATTCGGGCTTTTTAACGTTCAGCTTTTTGCCGAACGTTGCAGCGGTCTCCCTTGCAAGACCGATAACGGACATACAATCGGGGCGGTTGGAAGTTATCTCAAACTCTACCTTTGTGTCGTTAAAGCCGATAGCTTCCCTTATATCCTTGCCAACTGTCTTATCGCAGTCATCGCCGAGGATAAAAATGCCGTCCTCGATAGCATAGGGGAAATCGTGAACTGTAAGTCCAAGCTCGCCCAGTGAGCACAGCATACCGTTTGAAGCCTCGCCTCTGAGCTTGCCCTTTGTTATCTTTACCACCTTGCCCTCGTGGAGCACTGTGGACTTATGCTTTGCAACAGGCACAAAATCGTTCTTGCTGACATTCTGCGCACCTGTGACTATCTGTACAAGCTCGCTCTCGCCGACATCTACCTGACAGATAAACATGTGATCGGAATCAGGGTGACGAACTATCTCCTTCACCTGTCCCACAACTACATTTGAGAGGTAATCTCCCTCAACATCAAAGCACTCCACCTTCGAGCCTGAAAGTGTTATGCCGCTGACAAATTCTTTTATAGGCATTTCGCAGTCAACATAATCTGCGAGCCATCTCATTGAAAGATCCATTTAACTTCTACCTCCCTTATCAGAACTGCTCAAGGAATCTCATATCGTTCTCGTAAAGCAGACGCATATCGTTGATGTTGTATCTGCCCATAGTAATTCTTTCAAGACCGATACCGAACGCAAATCCGCTGTAAACATTGGGGTCTATGCCGCACTCCTCCAGCACCTTGGGGTGTACCATGCCTGCTCCGAGAAGCTCTACCCAGCCCTCCTGCTTACACATCGAACAGCCCTCGCCGTGACAATTGAAGCACATCATATCCACCTCTGCCGAAGGCTCGGTATAAGGGAAGTGGTGCGGACGCAGCCTGATCTTTGCATTGTCGCCGTAAAGCCTCTTCATCAGAAGCTCCAGCGTGCCCTTGAGGTCGCCCATTGTAACGCCCTTATCTATAACAAGTCCTTCTATCTGGTGGAAAAGCGGTGAATGTGTAGCATCTACCGCATCTGAACGGTAAACTCTGCCCGGTGAGATTATCCTGATAGGCGGCTTCATCTTTTCCATAGTTCTTATCTGCACAGAAGATGTCTGTGTTCTCAGCAGCACGCTGTCGGAGATATAGAAAGTATCCTGTGTATCTCTTGCAGGGTGATGCGGCGGCATATTGAGCGCCTCAAAGCAGTAGTGGTCCGTTTCTACCTCCGGGCCTTCAACAATGTCAAATCCCATGCCGAGGAATACCTCCTCAACGTCCTCGAGCACCTCATCCAGCGGGTGCGGTCTGCCGAGCTTTGAAGCCTTTCCGGGAAGTGTAACGTCCAGCGTTTCACTTTTAAGCCTTGCCTGCTCCATAGCACTTTTCAGCTCGCTCACCTTTTCGTTGAGTGCGCTTTCGATATCAGCCCTTACCTTGTTTGCAAGCTGTCCCATAACAGGTCTTTCCTCTGCCGAGAGCTTGCCCATCTGCTTGAGTATCGCTGTGATCTCGCCCTTTTTGCCGAGATACTTTACCCTGAATTCTTCAAGCAGCTTTGTGTCGCTTATGCCTTTAAGTTCGGCTTTAGCACGTTCTTCAATACCTTTGAGCTGTTCCTTCATTTGTGATCTTTACCTCCGTTCGTATTTCCTGTGAACATCCGATCTGTTCTGCATTTTCCGCAAACGCCGGGAGAAACCAAAACAAAAAAGGTCTTATCCTTTCAAAAAAGGACAAGACCGAAAGATACTTGTTAAACCACCCGTTTTGATAGGAGCCGACACTCCCCTGTCATTAACGCTGACACACGTTTTTGCTTACTTTTAATTTCGGCAGAACCACTCGCAAGTGAACTTCGGCGTGCTTTGAAATAAGCCCGTTGCAGAAAACGGCTCTCGCCGCTCAGGCTCTCTCTGTAAGTCATTACAGCACACTTACTCTCTTGGTCACAGTGTTTTGAGATGTTCAATATTTACCTATTTATGATAGCACAAGCTATTCTCTTTTTCAAGGGCTTAACGGAAATTTTACATTTTCCCGTTCCCATTATTACTTACCTCTAAAATCCATGCTTGCCAAAGCTATCCCATTTTTTATCCTCGGCGGTATAATAATCATCGTCGTCATCTTCAATGACCTTATACTCCTTATGCGGATAATTTATCTTCTCGTAAAGGTCGCTCACGAGCGTCAGCTTGGCTTTGGTATCGGCAAACCTGAGCGAAACGGTATTATCCTTCAGCTCATACGCCTGCCTGTTCTCTCCGTTTTCATCGCAGGTAAAAAGCTCGGCAGAGTTATCGTTTTTCAGCGTAACCAGAAGTCTGCCGTGATTATCCTGCTCGCTTTTTTCAACATCGGCATAAGCTATCACCGCATGGAGATACCGCTTTGAAAAGCCCACTCTCTGCGAATGCTCAAGGTGATCGTCATATATCCTTGAATACAGCTTTGTATCAAAGCTGAGCATATTATACCAGTAAAGCAGTCCGCCGACAGCGGCATTTGCAAGCGCTATAACTATAAGCACCACCCTTACTATCAGCACATTCACAAAAAAGCTGAGCGCAAGTATCACGGCAGCGATGATGATGTTTTTTATCATATTGCGCCGTATTTTTCTATGCTGCTCAAGGTCATGCAGCGCCTTTGCCTGCCTGCCTGCGTGAGACAGCTTCGGCGGATATTCATACAAAAGCATCTGTGTCAGCTCTTCTTTTTCTTATTCTTTTTCTTGTCGTTCTCTCTTATCTCAACTCGTCTTATCTTGCCGCTGAACGTCTTGGGCAGCTCGTCCACGAACTCAACGATCCTCGGGTATTTATAAGGCGCAGTTGACTTTTTGACGAAATTCTGAAGTTCTTTTTTTAGTTCCTCGCTCGGCTCATAGCCGTCCTGCAAAACGATAGTTGCCTTTACAACATTGCCCCTTATCGGATCTGCGGCTGCGGTTATCGCACACTCCAGCACGCTCGGGTGCTCCATAAGGATAGACTCTATCTCAAAAGGTCCAATTCGGTAGCCTGAGGCTTTGATAACATCATCTGTCCTGCCGACATACCAATAGTATCCGTCTTCATCACGGTA
>DFFV01000045.1 GCA_002371625.1 Ruminococcus sp. UBA3767 | reverse complement strand
GCTTGACTTTTATTTGCAGGTCTATATCTATAGACTGATGATACAACATTAAAACGCACATTTCAACTGCTTTTTTGAAATTTCAAAAAAATGCTGTACATTTGGATATAAAAAGGATATAATTAGGGTATACATTAAGCTTACAGGAGGAAGAGAAATGGCATATCAGGTTCTTGTTGTAGAGGATTCTGTGCAGATCCGTGAAATGATACTGGACTATTTCAGCGCCAAAGGCGGAGACACGATCCAGCTTACTGCTGCCGCCGACGGTAACAAGGGTCTGGAATACGTCTACGAACACGAATACGACCTTGTGCTTCTGGATATAATGCTCCCGGGAGCGTCGGGCTTTGAGATCTGCAGGCAGCTGCGTTCGGGCAGCACCTGTCCGATAGTTTTCATCACTGCACTCGGTCGTGAGGACGATATCCTGCACGGCTACGAGCTTGGTGCAGACGATTACATAGTCAAGCCGTTCTCGCTCGCCGCACTGTATGCTAAGTGCCTTGCCCTGCTAAGGCGTGCAAAGGGTACGGTAATGGGCGGAAATGTCGTTACCTGCGGGAAGATAGAGCTTGACCCTGTAAAAATGACCGTGACCGTTGACGGGACCCAAGCCGAGCTTGCACCTAAGGTCTACTTCCTTCTCAAACTGCTTATGGACAACAAAGATATGGTCCTCAGCAGAGATACAATAATAACGAAGGTCTGGGGTTACGATTTCGACGGCGACGAAAGAGTCGTTGACAATCACATCAAAAAGCTTAGAAAGGCGCTCGGCAGCGAGAGCAAAAGAGTAAAGACCGTTTTCGGCGGAGGCTACAAGCTGACCGACGGCTGATAAAGGGGCGGAACAATGGGAAAGAAAATAATGACAAAGCCGAAATTCCTGCGTATATTCGGAAAAAGGCTGATAATAGGGCTAGTCATATCGGCGATACTGTGTACTGCGGCGTTGGTCACGGCAAGCGTTGTCTACAAAAATATCGTTCAGAAGAATGCTGAAATGAAATTCTCACAGATACAAAGCCTTGCTCGGATCATTGTTGACAGTGCGAAGGTGGAGGCTGGCAGCTCGGCTGACACCGATAAGCTCATCGCTAAGCTTGATATGGAGCTTCAGCAGTTCAAATATCCCGATACCAACAGCGGTTACGGCATCAACACAGCTATACGGCTTGTTGACACAAGCGGCAATACCGTGTGCGACACATACGATAAGAGGTATCTTGTCGTTACCGATCTGACAAAGAATGAGGGAGATTTCAATTACAAAACCTACTACCTCTGTGATCCCCAAATTGCGCAGAAGGTAGACGAAAAGCTTTCGGAGTACGACAGGCGTTCCCGTGAGATGATGGACGGCGATAGCGATGTGCTGTGTTATCCCCGCTGTACAAAGGCGTGTCTGAAAGGTCGGTACTTCTATCCGTTTTTGTCCTTGGAGAGCATTCCTTCAAAGTCTGATGTCCCTCGAAACTATATGAAATATACAAGGCACGACTTTACCGATCTTATGCCCGAGGATCCCGGCGATTATTATTTTGTGGACAATGAGGAAGGTGTATCGGCACTTAATATAATTATGTCAGATCTTGATAAGGGCCGGGACGAAAAACATGATAAGCTTGAAAAACTGCTTGATGAGCAGATAAAAAGCAGTGACGGTGACACAGTTCACGGGCTGTATATGCAGTCTGACCATATCCAATGGAAGGATCTGCGTGGACATCCGCAGGAGTACATTCTGTATTATGCAGTATCTGATTCGTTCTTTAATGAATTCACTTTTCTGACGGTGCTTTGTGCAGCGGGCTTGGTGCTGGCAGCCATTCTGACCGCGCTTATCATCTCGGTAGTGACGTATTCGCGCAGAAAAACGCAGTACGAGATATTCACCTACCGCCGTGATACTACCAACGCAATGGCTCACGACCTCAAAGTCCCTCTGACCGCTATATCGGGCTATTCCGAGATGCTTCGTGAGGACATAAACCCCGAAAAGCAGAAGCACTACCTTGAAATGATATCAGGCAGCGTTGCTCAGATGAACAGGATAGTGACCGATATCCTCGAGCTTTCAAAGACCGAATCCGATGTGAACAAGCTCGATATCCGCCCGCTTAACGTTAATGAGATATGCACAGGTATCGTCACCGGACTGGAAACAGCCTTTTCAAAAAAGGATATGACCTGTACCGTCACAGGTGAGGAAAAGCAGATAAAAGCCGATGAAAAGCTTTTCACACAGGCAGTCACCAATCTTATCTATAACGCCCTTGTATATTCAAAGCAGGGCAGCGACGTGATCGTAGCCGTTTCCGATAAAGAGCTGCGCATCGAAAATACACCGCAGGCTATGCCCGAAAAATCCCCGGAGGAGCTTTTGAAGCCGTTTGTAAAGGATAAGTCCTACCGTGGGGAGAACTCGGGAAGCGGCGTCGGTCTTGCGATAGCAAAGCACGACCTTGAACGTATGGGCTCGGGACTGAAAATAGAAACGACCGAGGACAGATTTATCGCAAGCATAATTTTCAGAGCATAAAAGGGGCTGTTGCAGCCCCAACAAAAAAGACGCCTGACACACCAAAAAGGTAGTGCCAGGCTCTTCTTGTGCAACGAAAACCCCCAGCTATGCTGGGGGTTCAAAAAGCTTTAGCTATGAGTAGAAAAACAAAACCTCCTATGATAGAATAAGAGTAGGTCTGCTAACCGAAACTTAAAAATCAAAGGAGGCACCGTCATGACAAGAGACGATATAAGTAGTTTAGCACATTCCAAGTGGAATTGCAAGTATCACATAGTGTTTGCACCCAAATATAGAAGAATGGTGATATACAAGCAAATAAAAACAGATATAGGGAGAATACTAAGAAAACTATGTGAGCAGAAGGGTGCAGAGGATACTATGTTGATACAGTGGGAAAGAATAAAAAGCGAATTGAAGAATATATACGCAACCAACTGCAAGAGGACATAGCGTGCGACCAGATAAGTTTGTTTGAGACAGTAGATCCATTTACAGGAGAAAAGTATAAGAAAAACTAGAATTAATGCACAAAGAACCCCTTAAGGGGTGGCACGGGAATGAAATGCGGTTGGCAGACTATTCCCGACCCCTTGAGGGGTAGCGTCCGTATTAAGCCCTTATAGGGCTTTTGCAAACCACCCGTTTAACGGGTGGTTTTGATTATGTGTATTTGCTCGGGATCGTCATTTGATATAGTTTCTAAGCTCTGCGCCGTTTGAGACAACTCAGGCAGCGTAATTTTTGTCCAAAAAACCGCTTTCAGGACACCTCCAGGACACATTTTTCAGAAACCTGTTTTTGATCTTCAAAATGCGCAGATAAAGGATTTTTGACCAGTTTCATATCTTCCAAAGGTGTTCTGATAAACACAGCCGAGACCACTTCATCTCGGCTTTATTTATGTACTTTAATATTATCATACTATACATTATGTAAACGAAAAAGCCGCACAGCAGTCCCTTTTAGCTTGTATTATGTGAAGACAGCTATTCGCTTTTCAGCCGTTTGCAAAAGCTCTGATGAATGATGTGTATTCCGTGCTGATACTTATTGATGCGTACTTGTCGATCGCTTTGCTGTCCGGTTTGACAGGGAAGTACAGCGACACTCCTTTGTTGCTTCTGCCGCTGCTGACTGTGTGAGCTACAAACTGACCGAGCAGCTCGTTTATTTTTGCGCTGTCATAAAAATCCGTCTTGCTCACAAAATCACCCAGATCTACAAGGTTGGTGTTGTCATCACCGAACTCCTCTGACGCAGAAGCTGCCTTTGCT
>DFFV01000050.1 GCA_002371625.1 Ruminococcus sp. UBA3767 | reverse complement strand
GCAAGAACTCGTAAGGGTCCTGTTAAGACCATCGCTAACAAGAAGAAGTAAAGGAGGGTGTGAACAATGGCTCAGGCTAAGAAGAAAGTTACTACTATTCGTCGCCGTCGTGAAAGAAAAAACATTGAACAGGGACAGGTTCATATCCAGTCTACTTTCAACAACACGATCGTTACCATAACCGATATGCAGGGTAATGCAATTTCATGGGCATCTGCAGGCGGACTCGGATTCAGAGGCTCTAAGAAGTCTACTCCATTCGCTGCTCAGACTGCTGCTGAGACTGCTGCAAGAGCTGCTAAGGAGCATGGACTCAAGACGGTCGAGGTATTCGTAAAGGGCCCTGGTGCAGGAAGAGAAGCTGCTATCAGAGCACTTCAGTCAGAGGATCTTGAGGTAAAGCTCATCAAGGACGTTACCCCTATCCCTCACAACGGATGCCGTCCGCCTAAGAGACGTCGTGTATAATCGTATTTGAGTTATCAGTTTCACTCAAAGTCAGGTAAGCAATAAGCTAAGGCCTGATACAACATTGAAAACGGAGGATTTTACTATGGCAGTAAACAGAGAACCTATACTCAAGAGATGTAAAGCTCTTGGTATCAGCCCAATGGTAATGGGCGTTGCTAAGGAGACCAAGCGTGATCCTAATGCAAATAAGAGAAGAAAAGTATCCGAGTACGGACTTCAGCTCAAGGAGAAGCAGAAGCTGAAATTCATCTATGGCATGCTCGAGAAGCCTTTTTATCACTACTTTGAGCTTGCTCAGAAGATGGAAGGTCAGGCAGGTGCTAACCTTATCACATTGCTCGAGTCAAGACTGGATAATATCGCTTTCAGAATGGGTCTTGCAATGACAAGAAGAGAGGCTCGTCAGCTGGTCGTTCACGGACACTTTGAAGTAAACGGCAAGAGAGTTGATATCCCATCTTACAGAGTAAGAGTAGGCGACGTTATCTCTCTGAAGGAAAACAGCAAAAAGAGCGAAAAGTTCAAGCAGATCATCGAGGCTACGGCAGGAAGAACAACTCCGACATGGCTTGATGTGGACAAGGAAAAGCAGACAGCAAAGGTAACACGTCTGCCGGTAAAGGAAGACCTTGACTACGAGATCGAGGAGCACCTGATCGTCGAGCTGTATTCTAAGTAATACGCAACAGCCCGCTTTGCAAAGGCTTGTGGGATATATCCTGCATACCTTGCATAAAGGGTGGCTAAAACCTAAACACATCAACTCATAATAACAATCAGTTAGAACACAGGGAGGGTTTTAAATGCTTGAAAAAATAGAGAAGCCTAAGATCGAAACGCCTGAGCTTCGCCCGAACGGAACCTATGGCAAGTTTGTACTGGAGCCGCTTGAGCGTGGCTATGGTATCACTCTCGGCAACAGCCTGAGACGTGTACTGCTCTCCTCATTGCCGGGTGTAGCCGTTACATCTGTAAAGATAGACGGTGTACATCACGAGCTATCTACTATTCCCGGAGTAAGAGAGGATGTCACAGAGATAATCCTCAACCTCAAGGGATTGACTGCAAAGCTTTACGGTGAAGGACCAAAGACTATCTACATCGAAGCTGAGGGTGAATGTGACGTAACAGCCGCAGACATCAAGGCAGATTCAGAGGTCGATATACTGGTTCCCGATATGCATATCGCAACACTTGGCGCAGGCGCAAAGCTGTTCATGGAAATTACGATCGACAGAGGTCGTGGATATGTTTCCGCTGAAAAGAACAAGAGCCTGATGGCAAATGCACCGATAGGCGTTATCGCCGTAGACAGCATCTATTCGCCGGTACTCAAGGTGAACTACACAGTGGATAACACCCGTGTAGGTCAGATCACCGATTATGATAAGCTGACTCTCGAGGTCTGGACAGACGGAACGATCTCGGCAAAGGAAGCTGTATCAATGGCAGCCAAACTCCTCAACGAGCATCTTAATCCATTCGTGGATCTGTCAGAGGAGACCAATGTGGTCGAGATAATGGCAGAAAAAGATGACAGGGGCAAGGAAAAGGTCCTGGAGATGACCATTGAGGAACTTGACTTATCCGTGCGTTCATTCAACTGTCTCAAGCGTGCAGGAATAAATACCGTCAATGATTTGATCGATAAGTCGGCTGAAGAAATGATGAAGGTCAGAAATCTTGGAAAGAAGTCCTTTGAGGAAGTTAAATCCAAGCTGCATTCGTTGGGCTATGAGCTCAGCTCAGACGACGATAATTAATGTAAGGAGTGAAAATCTATGCCAGGCACAAGAAAACTGGGAAGACCTACTGACCAGAGAAAAGCAATGCTCAGAGCTATGGTCACTTTTCTTCTCGAAAACGGTAAGATTGAAACAACTGTAACAAGAGCTAAGGAAGTAGCTGCAATGACCGAGAAAATGATAACTCTCGGCAAGGCAGGCGACCTCCATTCAAAGCGTCAGGTATTTTCTTATGTGACCAAGGAAGGTGTCGCTAAGAAGCTGTTTGACGAGATCGCACCGTCCTACGAGGGACGCAACGGCGGATATACCCAGATCGTAAGGATCGGACCTCGTCGTGGTGACGCTGCAGAAATGGCTATTATTAAGTTGGTTTGATTTGATAGATCGTAAAGGGAGTCCTTTAAGGGCTCCTTTTTTTGTGCGTAAAAAGGGCGCAGCGTGGTTGATTTTTTCTGCGGGATATTGTATAATAGTTGAGAACGGGGGCGTTTTATTTTGATTTTTATGTTTTTGCTGCCGCCTTATCTGGCGGTGGTCATATATTTGCTGATAAGGTTTTTATCCTGGCTGAAACATTGTAACCACAGGTTTGATTGGAAAAGATTCAAGATACCGTTTACGGTAGTATATATCGCAACGGCACTTTCGCCGCTGCTGGCATTCGTGCTGCCAAAGAGCTTGTTTGCGGTCATAGTAAGGCGTGTTTCGACATACTGGATCGGCGTGCTGATATACAGTATGATGGGTGTCGTTCTTTTTGAGATACTCAGATTTATCGCAAAGCGGACAAAGCTGAAAAATACAAAGCTGTTTTCACGAGGCAGTGCGGTAACTATCGGCTCGCTCATAACAGTGGCTACTATCATAGTTTGCCTTTACGGCGGCTGGAACGCAAGGAATATAAGAGTCACCGAGTATGAGGTCAGCGTCAGCAAGAACTGCAAGGATACCGATGAGATGAAGATAGTGCTTGTCGCAGATCTTCACATGGGATACTCTATCGGTGTAAGACAGATAGGAAAAATGGTCGATAGGATCAACGAGCAGCAGCCCGATCTGGTGGTCGTTGCAGGAGATATTTTCGATAACAGCTACGACAGCCTTGACGATCCCGAGGGGATAAAAAAGGAGTTCAGGCGAATAGACAGTAAGTACGGCGTGTATGCAACAATGGGCAACCACGACATCGAGGAAAAGATACTGATGGGCTTTACATTCTCGTGGGGCGAATCCCCCGAGCTTTCAAAGCAGATGCAGGACTTTGTTGATGACTGCGGTATAAAGGTGCTTTATGACGAATCTGTTCTTGTGGATGATAAGTTCTACATAGTGGGCAGGCGTGACAGGGATAAGCCGGGAACTCAGGACGGTTCAAGGGCGGATGTAAAGGAGCTTACCGAGGGACTTGACAAGACAAAGCCTGTATTCGTGATATGCCACGAGCCTGATGAGCTTCAGGAAACCGCTGATGCAGGCGCAGATATTGATTTTGGCGGACACACGCACGACGGCCAGTTTTTCCCGCTGACGATGGTTGTGAGAAATATATGGGAAAACCCTTACGGAACGCTGGAAAAGGATAAGATGACAAGCGTTGTAACTTCGGGAGTAGGCGTTTACGGACCTTATATGAGAGTCGGCACTATCTCGGAGATATGCTCGGTGAAAGTGAAGTTTGATAATAAGTAAAATCGCAGAGGCAGGTGAGCAGGGTGAAGGAAAAGACAGCTAAGGATAACGCAGGTGTCATTACGGCGAGGAAGAGAACAGGTGTTGTGGGCATACTGATCCTTGCGGCAGCTTTTGTTATAACCGTGGTGCTTGCGGCGGTGATGATAATAAATCAGAACAACAGAATGAGCCGTGATAATATCAACACCATGAACTCTCAGCTTACACGCTCTGTACAGAACAGGCTCAAAAAGCTGGAGGATATTACAACAAGAGTCTTTCAGATGCGGGATTATGTGAAATATAATGCTGCCGATGAAAGCCGCACTAATGAATATGAAGCGCTGAAAAAGGAAAAGGAGATCAGCGAGTTCCTTGTTTACATGAGCACAGCCGATAATTATAACGACTTTTGCTTCCTGTATTCAAACAATCATGTGGTAGGCAGAATATCAAAAACCACTAATGAGATGCTCGGAAGCAGTGCATACAATAGTGCCGATACTTATCTTAAAGGGCGCAACAGCTTGTGGCTTACCGGCGTGAACAACGACTTCAGCAGGCTGTATTATCTGCACAGAGTAAGTGATTCGGCAGTGTTTATAGGCTCTATGTTCACCGAGTCGATAAGGGATGTTTTTCCCGAGGCACCGGCAAAGCACCTCAGCTTTGTGCTTACCGACGATAACGGAAATGTCATTTTCTCGGTCAATAATACCGATACCGCACAGGAAGCGCTGAAAACGCTCAAATCGGAATGGAGCGACAGTGAGCCTGTAACGGTTGACTGCCTGAGATACGCTGCCTCATCTTCAAAGTGTGCGGAGAACTGGCACGTTATCACGGTAAGTGATTTCTCGGACAGAAATACAAGATACCTCAGGATACTGGTGTATTGCAGCGTGATACTTGTTGCGGCACTGGCGGCAGTGCTGTTTACAAGCGTTGTTTATGCTTCCTCTAAAATGCCTGATAACATAATCTACCGTGAGCAGTATAACGCAAAGAGCGTTGACAGGCTGACAGGACTGATGATGAACGAGGCTCTTGAAAATGCGATAGTGGACAGGATAGACAGGTGCATAAACGGCACAACTATGGTGCTTTTGCTGGTGAAGATAAAAAATTACGAGCTGATAAACGAAAACTACGGCGAAAAGGCAGTGGAGGAAGCTCTGGTCAAGGTGGCAGATGCGCTGAAGGAGCACTACGCCGAGAAAAATACTGTCGGAAGAACGGGTGAAAACGAGTTCGCAGTGCTTGCGGATTTCACCGACTTCAATCTGTTCAAGGCTTATGAAAAAATAAGGGACAACGCTAAACAGCTCGAAGCTGCGCTGGATAAGCTGGAGCTTGACAACGAGCGTGGTATGATAACCTGTGCTGTCGGAGCGTCTGTTTATCCCGATGATAACGACGATTACGATGTGCTTTGCGAAAATGCGAGGGCTGCGCTGGAGGAAAGCGCTAAGGCACGTATATGCAAGTGTGTGTTCTATAAGGATATGAAGGATAAGGAAGCTGAGAAAAAATAGCGGCCGTGCGAAAAGGAGGAGAGGGACATGAAAAGATATATGTGCTTTGTCATTGTGCTTGTCATGGCTCTTTCCATGTGCTCGTGCGAAAACATGGACCAGATAAACGTAACAAGGCAAACGCTAAATGCGAGGATATCTCTGAGCTGGTGGGGCAATGAGGTGAGAAGCGACTATACGCTCAGGTCGATCGATAAGTTCGAGGAAAAGAACGATATAACCGTGACACCGAGATACTGCGAGTTTGCAGGGTATAAGGGCTGGATGGATTCAAAGCTGAATGCGGGCGAGCTGCCGGACGTTATGCAGATGAATTATAACTGGCTGTATGAATACACAAAGCAGGGCGTGGAGTTTTATGACCTTTATGAGCTAAAGGACACGATAAAGCTGAATAATTTCAGCCCCGATCAGCTGAAGTTCGGTGAGGTGGACGGAAAGCTGATGGGTATACCTATCTCGCTCAATTGCTGCTATTTCTTTTATAATACCAACGTGCTGCACAAATACAACATAGCTGTGCCCAAAACGTGGGAGGAGCTGATTTCGGCAGGGCAGGAGCTTAAAAAGCACGGCGTTTATGCCGCCGAGATGGGCGAAAAGGGGATCTGGCTTTGCTGCGTGGCTTATACCGAGCAGAAAACGGGAAAGCCGATGTTTGATAAAAAGGGAAATTTCCAGTACGGTGCGCAGGAGTGCAAGGAGCTGCTGGAGTTCTATAAAAGGTTTATGGAAAGCGGTATTACACCACGGCCGCAGGATTTTAACCACATGGATTTTTACAGCGGCAGAGCCGCAGGGCTTTTCTGCTGGATATCCGATACAAAAAGCTATTTTGGAGCGAACATAGGCGTAAATGCTGAATCGGTCAATATCTCGATAGGTGACCTGCCGTATATCAGTGATGATAATAAAGCAGGGTGGTACAAGAAGCCTATGGCACTGTATTGTATCAGCAAGGATACAAAGGAACCCGAGAATTCAGCAAAGCTGGTGGATCACCTGCTCAATGATGAGGAAAATGCTGCGCTTCAGGGAACCGAAAAGGGAATACCGCTGAGCAGATCCGCTCAGGAGGTGCTTGCTGCAAGAGATATGATGAGCGAGCTTCAGGCAGTTGCCAACAGAAAGATGAACGGCGATGTTTATATAGATGTAATGAGCCCCGTGCTTGAGAATGAGCAGCTTATGAAGGATTTTTATGCGGCCGGCGATGATGTGACTTATAACAACGCCGATGCGCTCAAAAAAGGTGAGGAATTCAGCCGGGCAGCTGCAAAGGTGAATGAAAATGCAAAATAATGTTGACATTTTCGGATCGTAGTGATATAATTTCTATTGTAATATCAAAAAAGACGCTGACGGAAAAGGTGCAGGGCGACGGCTTTCAGAGAGTGGCAGTAAGGTGCGATGCCATAAGAACAGCCCATGCAGGATCATTCCCGAGTTTGTCTGCTGAAAGCAGTAAGCAGATGCGGTCACTCACCGTTATCGAGTTTGAGCGGTACGGGCCTTAAAGGGCTTGTGCAATCAGAGTGGTAACACGGAGAAAGAATGTCTTCGCCTCTGCTGACAGAGGCGAAGTTTTTTATTTTACGAAAAAGAGGTTGAAAGCTATGCTGACATTGGACAAGGTATTTGATGCATCAAAGGTGCTTAAAGAGGTCATAAGACCAACAGCGTGCATTTATGCACCGCAGATAAACCCCGAGGTGCAGACGTATCTTAAAACGGAGAATCTTCAGGTAACAGGTTCTTTCAAGGTAAGAGGCGCTTATTACAAGATCTCTCAGCTCACTGAGGAGGAAAGGTCGCACGGTGTTATTGCCTGCTCGGCAGGAAATCACGCTCAGGGCGTTGCGCTTGCGGCTACAAAGAGAGGCATCAGCTCGGTGATCTGCCTCCCTGACGGCGCACCTATCTCAAAGGTCGAGGCTACAAAGAGCTACGGCGCTCAGATCTGCCTTGTTCCGGGAGTTTATGACGATGCCTATGCCGAGGCGATAAGACAGCGTGATGAAAAGGGCTACACATTCATTCACCCGTTTGATGATGAGAACGTTATCGCAGGTCAGGGCACGATAGGTCTTGAGATACTCAACGAGGTATCAGACTGCGATGTTGTGGTAGTTCCTGTCGGCGGCGGCGGACTTATCTCGGGTGTGGCTTTTGCTATAAAGCAGCTCCGTCCGAGCGTGAGAGTTTACGGCGTTCAGGCAACAGGCGCACCTTCAATGGTAGAATCTCTTGCAGAGGGAAAAATAAAGTGCCTTGACGATGTTCACACTATCGCAGACGGAATTAAGGTAAAAGAGCCCGGCGTGAACACATTTGAATACTGCTCAAAGTATGTTGACGGAATGGTAACGGTAACGGACGACGAGGTATCCTCGGCGATACTCCACCTGATAGAGAATCAAAAGCTCATCGCAGAGGGTGCGGGCGCAGTTTCCGTTGCGGCAGTTATGTTCAATAAGGTGCCTGATATCAAGGGCAAAAAGGTAGTTTGTCTTGTTTCTGGCGGAAATATCGACGTAACTATCCTTTCAAGAGTTATCAAGAGAGGTCTGCTCAAGTCGGGCAGAAGCGACACGATGACAATTCAGCTTGAGGATAAGCCGGGTCAGCTCAAGGGCGTTTCGGCTATCATCTCCGATCTTGGCGGAAACGTTGTATCTATCCACCATGAGAGAGCGAGCGAGGACAGCGACATTACCGACTGCCTGCTGCGTATCGTGCTTGAAACAAGGGACTACGAGCACATAAAGGAAATAAGAAAAGCACTTGCCGACAACGGATTCAAGATAGTCAACAAGTGATGAAGATACGTCTTACAGATTTTGACGAGCCGTTTGTGACGGCAGGGACAGTTTTCACCTTTACGGGCGAGCACCCGTTTGACAAAGGACCTGTGGACTTTATGCTGTGTGAGTATCATTCGGGCAAAGCCGACCGCTGCGAGTTTGCGTTTTACTGCGTTTCGGGCTACCATTCGGGAAGCCTTGAATATGTGCTGCCCATTGAGGCAAAGGCAGAGGGTGCGGTGGCCGCAGTGAGTACGCAGTGGCTCAAGGAACACTGGAAAAGCCATGTTTACGGCGGCTGCGAGGCTTGTGATGTTATGCTGAGCAACCGGATATGGGATCAGAATGAAAAATACAAATCAAATACAAAGGAGTAATGTAAAATGGCAGAAACGATCTACACTAAGAATGCGCCCGACGCTATCGGACCTTATTCGCAGGCAAAGGTAGTCGGAAATCTTGTTTTCACATCGGGACAGATAGCTATTGATCCGGCAACGGGAAATGTTGATGCGGTAACTATCGAGGAGCAGACACACCAGGTGTGCAAGAACCTGAAAAATCTGCTTGAGGCAGCAGGCAGCGACATCAGCAAGGCTGTAAAGACAGTATGCTTCCTCAAGAATATGTCTGATTTTGCAGCATTCAACGGCATTTACGGCGAGTATTTCACCTCAAAGCCTGCACGTTCATGCGTTGCAGCAAAGGAGCTTCCAAAGGACGTTCTCGTTGAGGTAGAGGTCATAGCGGAGATCTGATAAAAAGAGAAACAAAAAACAGGCAATGCTTAGGTGCTGTACTTATACAGAAGCATTATAAATGGTTTTTTGGGGAAAACCCTTTTGCAAAAGGGTTGTTCCCCAAGCCCCTTTCCTAAAACTCTTAATGATTTTTTAACCCCGATGGAAAAAACCATCGGGGTTAAAAAATAGTTATGGACAAGAAATGCGGTTAGCAAACAGTCCTTCGCAATAAAAGATGTTCCTCAAATCATTTTATAAAACTTCTATATAGGTGCTACCCTTACGGTTGAGCATTGTCTGTTTTGTTTATTTAGTATTATAATTTTGCGTTTGCAAGCATCAGCTTGATACGGTTTTCCTGGTTTACCTTTGTAGCACCCGGATCGTAGTCGATAGCAACGATGTTCGCATCGGGGTAAGCACGCTTGATAACTCGTGCGCTGCCCTTTGCAACGATGTGATTGGGCAGGCAGCCGAACGGCTGTGTGCAGATAATGTTCTCTGTGCCCGTTTCGGCAAGCGCAGCCATCTCTGCGGTTATCAGCCAGCCCTCACCCATTTTTACTCCCTGATGTATGTACTTATCGGCACATTTTCTCAGGTGCTCAAAATCGTGCGGCGGCTGGAAAACGCCATGCTCCTCAATTACTTTGATCTGCTGCTTCTGAAACTTGTAAAGTATATCGTAGCCGATAGTGTAAAGCACTGTGGACTTATCAAATATGCCGTAAAGTATCCTGTCGTTTATCGGATCAGAAGCGCAGTAAAGCACAAAGTCGAGCAGTCCCGGAACGTTAGGCTCGCAGCCCTCTTCAAGCAGGAACTCGTTGAGGTGGTTGTTTGCAAGCGGAGAATACTTGACATATATCTCGCCTACTATGCCGACCTTGGGCTTTTTCTCGCTCGTTCTTTCAAGTGCCGCAAAATCACGCAGCATAGCTTTATAAATGCGCTTTGTGTGAGTGTAGCCCGAAGCTGTGTTGAACAGCTTGCCCATTCTGTGCTGCCACCTTGCCAGCAGCTTATCTGTGGAATTTTTAACTACCTCGTAAGGCTTGCACTGGTTATAAAGCAGCATAAGCATATCTCCGTAAAGCACGGCGTAGATGAGCTTGAGCGCTATGGCGGGAGTTACTTTTATGGAAGCGTTCTTTTCAAGTCCGCTGAAATTGAGCGAAAGCACGGGCACCTGAGGAAATGTTTCCGAAAGAGCTTTTCTCAGCAGGTGGATATAGTTTGAAGCTCTGCAGCCGCCGCCCGTCTGCGAGATGAGCAGAGCGACCTTGTTGATGTCGTATTTTCCGCTTTTAAGAGCGTCCATAAACTGTCCCACGACCAGCAGGGCAGGGTAGCAGGTATCGTTGTGGACATTTTTAAGTCCCTCGTCGATAACGTTTCTCGTTGAGGTCTGCAAAAGCTCCATGTGATAGCCGTATTTTTCATATATCTGCATTATCAGCTTGAAGTGGATAGGCAGCATATCAGGCACGAGCACGGTATAGGTCTTTTTCATCTCATCGGTGAAATATGATTTGTGCACTCTCTTTGAAGGCTCTTTGGGAGCCTGCATTTTTTTATCCTGCATTTTTGCTTTCCTCCTTCTCTTCAAGAGCAGCCGCAAGTGAACGAAGTCTGATCTTTGCAGCGCCGAGATTGGTTATCTCGTCTATTTTCAGCTGGGTGTACAGCTTTCCTCTTTCCTCAAGTATAGCTCTCACCTCATCGGTAGTTACCGCATCAATGCCGCAGCCGAACGATACCAGCTGCACAAGCTGCATATCGGCGTTTTCACAAACATACTCCGCTGCTCTGTAAAGCCTTGAATGATAGGTCCACTGGTTAAGGACATCTACCGACGGGGTGTTTACAAGACCTGCAACGCTGTCCTCTGTCACAACGGCAAATCCCAGAGAAGCGATCAGCTTATGTATGCCGTGATTTATCTCGGGGTCAATGTGGTAAGGTCTGCCTGCGAGCACGATTATTTTCTGTCCCTTGCTCCTTGCATCAGCGATTATTTCCTTTGCCTTTTTCTCGATCTTTCTTCTGTAGCGCAGCTGCATGGTGTATGCCATGTTCAGCACGCCAAGCACCTGCTTTTCGGTTATCTTATACCTTGCAAGGCATTTTGCAACGGTGTGTGCAACGTGCTTTTTCATATTTATATCAAGATAAGGTGCGATGAAATTCTTATCGGTGAGCTTATCGTTGTTTGCTTTCAGAAGCTCGGGGTAATATGCAACAACAGGGCAGTTGTAGTGATTATCCGAATCGCCCTCGTCGATGTTGTAGCTCATGCAGGGATAGAAGATAAAGTCAACGCCCTTATCCAGCAGGCTTTCGATATGTCCGTGGCACAGCTTTGCAGGGTAGCATACGGTATCCGAAGCGATGGTCTGCTGTCCTTTATAGTAGGTCTCCCTCGTTGATTCCTCGGAGAGCACCACCTCAAAGCCAAGCTCGGTGAACAGTGTGTGGAAATACGGCATAAGGTCATAGAATGAAAGTGCCAGCGGCAGCCCGACTCTCGCCTTTGGTTTGCCCTTTGGCTTTGTAAGCTCGTAGTCCCTTATCAGCTTGTATTTGTATTCTATCATATTTTCCGCACGGTCGGTGACTTTTATGCCTGCGCCCTTTTCGCAGCGGTTGCCCGAAACGAAGCGGTGACCGTCGTTGAAGCGGATTATCGTGAGGTTGCAGTGTGCGCCGCAGCCCTTGCACTGAACGGCAGTTGAATTATATGCAAATTCCTTTAGCTGTTCAAGTGTGAGCACCTTTGAAGTGCAGTCCTTGTCCTTGCTTTTTTCCATAGCGAAAAGTGCACAGCCGAATGCGCCCATAAGTCCTGCGATCGCAGGTCTGATAACGTTTCTGCCAAGCTCTTTTTCAAACGAGCGCAGCACAGCATCGTTAAGGAAGGTTCCTCCCTGAACGACGATATTTTTGCCAAGCTCCTCGATAGTTTTGGCTCTGATAACTTTATATACTGCGTTTTTGATGATAGATGATGACAGACCTGCCGAGATGTCCTCTACCGTTGCGCCGTCCTTCTGCGCCTGCTTAACGGATGAGTTCATGAACACCGTGCAGCGTGAGCCGAGCTCAACGGGAGCCTTTGCGAAAAGTCCCAGCCTTGCAAACTCGGAGATGTCATATCCCATTGCCTGAGCAAATGTCTGAATGAACGAGCCGCAGCCCGAAGAACACGCTTCGTTGAGCATGATGCTGTCGATAGCGTTGTTTTTTATCTTGAAGCACTTTATATCCTGTCCGCCGATGTCGATGATGAAATCAACATCAGGGCAGAAATATGCAGCGGCTTTGTAGTGCGCAACCGTTTCAACGATACCGTAGTCAACGCCGAGACCTGCACGGATAAGATCCTCACCGTAGCCCGTAACAGCGGAAGCCTTGATGTTGAGCTTATCGGTGGCAAGGTTATATATCTCCTCCAGCTTGGCGGCGATGATATCAAGCGGCTGTCCCTTGTTTGAGCAGTAGTGCTGATAAAGCAGTCTGCCCTCGGGAGTTACCAGCACGAGCTTTGTCGTGGTCGAGCCTGCGTCGATGCCGAGATATGCGTCGCCCTCGTAGGTGCGGATATCCTCATATTTAAGGTCTGATTGTCTGTGCCTGTCAACAAAGCGTGCGTAGTCCTCTCTTGTTTCAAAAAGAGGTGTGCCGGTAGCGATGCTGTCATTTGTTTTGGCATTCTTTATCTTTTCAAGAGTTTCCTCGATAGTTGCAGCCTCAGCAAGAGTGTGTGCGTGCAGCGCAGCGCCGTAAGCAACGTAGCAGGACGACTTATCGGGAAGTATTGCGTGGTCGTCGTCAAGGCTGAGGGTAGTTTTAAAAGCCTTGCGCAGAGCACTCAGATATGTGAGCGGTCCGCCGAGGAAAAGCACCTTGCCTGCTATCTTTCTTCCCTGAGCAAGTCCCGAAACGGTCTGGTCAACGACTGCCTGGAAAATAGATGCGGAGATGTCCTCTTTCTTAGCGCCCTGGTTGAGCAGCGGCTGAACATCCGACTTTGCAAAAACTCCGCAGCGTGAAGCTA
>DFFV01000047.1:12141-12290 GCA_002371625.1 Ruminococcus sp. UBA3767 | reverse complement strand
CTCGCCCTTGAGGTGCTTGTAGTAGTGACGCTGAACGGTTCCGTGAGCAGCCTCGTACTCGTAAACTCCGTCAGGTGAAACGAGCACGGATGTCATCATAGCAAGTGAGCCGTAAGCAGTAGCTACCATGTCGCTCATAACGTCGCCGT
>DFFV01000047.1:0-12087 GCA_002371625.1 Ruminococcus sp. UBA3767 | reverse complement strand
ACGTCGCCGTCGTAGTTCTTGCAAGCCCAGATATAACCGCCGTTTGAACGGATAACTCTTGCAACTGCGTCGTCGATAAGGGTGTAGAAGTATTCGATGCCGGCAGCCTCGAACTTCTCTTTATACTCTTTCTCAAATATCTCTGCAAAGATGTCCTTGAAGGTGTGGTCGTACTTTTTGGAGATGGTGTCCTTTGTAGCGAACCAGATATCCTGCTTGGTATCAAGTGCAAAGTTGAAGCAGGCTCTTGCAAAGGAGGAGATAGAATCCTCTCTGTTATGCAGTCCCTGGATTATGCCGGGAGTGTTTTCAAAATCAAAGATCTGCTCTCTTGTTTCTTTGCCGTCCTTATCGGTCAGGACAAGCTCAGCCTTAGAACCCTGAGGGCACTTCATTTCAACGTTCTTGTAAACATCGCCGTAAGCGTGACGGGCAATTGTTATAGGCTTTGTCCAGGTAGGAATGTACGGAGTGATGCCTTTAACGAGGATAGGAGTTCTGAACACGGTGCCGTCGAGCATTGCTCTGATAGTTCCGTTAGGAGATTTCCACATTTCTTTGAGGTTATACTCAGGCATTCTTGCAGCGTTAGGTGTGATAGTTGCGCACTTTACTGCAACGCCGTATTTCTTGGTAGCGTTTGCCGAGTCGATAGTTACCTGGTCGTTGGTCTCGTTCCTGTGAACGAGTCCGAGGTCGTAATACTCGGTTTTGAGGTCGATATAAGGCAGCAGCAGGATATCCTTGATCTCCTGCCAGATGATCCTTGTCATCTCATCTCCGTCCATTTCGACCAGTGGTGTTTTCATCTGGATCTTATCCATTTTACATTCCTCCCGAATTTAATTTTTCTATAAATAATTCAATAACTGCAGGTTCAGCCGCAGCGGCAGCAAATTAAAATGCTTTTTTATCTCATGCCCTTTGAGAACATAACTAAAGAGGCGATAAGAGCGCCAAACAGCAGTACAAATTCCAGAATGCATTCTTTAAGTGCAACGCTGAACGGTGTACTGTCCAGCGCATTCTTTTTGAGAAGCGAAGCGACAAGACCTATCACTCCCGCAAAGAACGGGTAGGCATAAAGGGGAAGCCCCAACAGCTTTGCGACAGCTGCACCGACTGCACAGCCGAGCAGATAGAGGAAGATGTCCTTATCAAACTCGCCCGACATTTCACCTGTTCTGTAAAGGTGATGTGATTTTGAGGTCAGTGCGAACATTGCGAGCTGTTCCTGTCTTTGCTTGCGCCTGTCCTGCTCGTGCACCATATCAAAAAACTGCTCTGCGTCAATTCTGTTCGGATCTTCGTGAAGATTCGAGGGATTTGATGCCATATAGTCGTAGTCCTGCTGGGAATACTGCACGGGACCTTTGGCTATATTGGAATCGTAAAATCCGCTTGATGACTGCTGATAGCTGTTATCGTATCCCTGAGAATAGGTGTTGTCATAGCCCTGCTGATAATAGCTGTTATCGTAGCTCTGATCGTAGCCCTGATCGTATGTATTATCATAGCCTGTGTCTTGCTGATAATAATTCTCATCGTATGTCCGGTCATAGCCCTGAGAATAATCGGTGTAGCTGTCATCGCTGCGGTAGGTAGGGTTGTTGGCAAATCTCTCGTAGTCATCGGCAGAATACTGCTGATAGCCTTTTGGCTTTGAGGAGTTGTTCCAATCCAAAGGGTCATAAGAATCTTTCATATTATTTGCTCCCCTGTTCTTTGTTTATGTTGTGTATCGTTTGTTCTTAGTTCTTTGAAAGCTGTTCTCTTGTATAGTCCAGCAGTCCGCCTGCAAGGATTATATCCTTTGTTCTTCCTGTAAGCTCACACAGTACAGGTATCTGAGCTCCTGTTGTTTTATTGACAACAGTGAGCTGAGTTTTGCCTGCTTCTATGTCTGCACGGACGTTTTCAATTGCTATCTCATCGCCCTGGCCGATCTTGTCATAATCAGCTTCGTTCACGAATGTGAGCGGAAGTATTCCTGCGTTGATGAGGTTAGCTCTGTGGATCCTTGCAAAGCTCTTTACAAGGACTGCTTTGATGCCAAGGTAAAGCGGGGCAAGAGCTGCGTGCTCACGGGAGCTGCCCTGACCGTAGTTTGAGCCGCCGACGATAATAGACTTGCCCATATTCTTTGCTCTTCTGGGGAACTCCTCATCGCATACGGTGAAGCAGTGCTGAGAGATAGCAGGTATATTTGAACGCAGCGGAAGTATCTTTGCGCCTGCGGGCATGATGTGGTCTGTGGTGATGTTATCGCCGACCTTGAGCGATACCTGACACTCGATGCTCTCAACCAGCGGAGCAGTTTCGGGATAAGGCTTGATATTCGGTCCTCTGAGAACTTCTACCGAGTCCATTTCCTCTGGCGCTGCCGGTGCAACGACCATGTTATCGTTTATGACGAACTGCTCGGGAACCTTGATCTCGGGCATCTCGCCGAGAGTCCTTGGATCTGTGAGGTATCCTGTAAGTGCGGAAGCAGCGGCAGTTTCAGGTGATACAAGGTATATCTGTCCGTCCTTTGTTCCGCTTCTGCCAAGGAAGTTTCTGTTGAAAGTTCTCAGTGAAACTCCGCCCGAATTAGGTGCCTGTCCCATACCGATGCAGGGACCACAGGCAGATTCGAGTATTCTTGCGCCTGCATCTATCATTGTGGCAAGTGCGCCGTTTGAAGCCAGCATATTCAGCACCTGCTTTGAGCCCGGGGCAATTGCAAGTGAAACGCTCGGATCAACGGTCTTTCCTTTAAGTATGTAAGCGACCTTCATCATATCGACAAAGGAAGAGTTTGTGCATGAACCGATGCAGACCTGATCTACTTTCAGCTTGCCGATCTCCTCCATATTCTTGACATTATCGGGAGAATGAGGGCAGGCAGCCTGCGGAACGAGTGAACCGAGGTCGATATCTATTACCTCATCGTATACTGCGTCATCATCTGCTTTAAGCTCTGTCCATACATCGCCTCTGTCCTGTGCTTTAAGGAAAGCCTTGGTAACTTCGTCTGACGGGAAGATAGAGGTGGTTGCGCCAAGCTCAGCGCCCATATTGGTTATGGTAGCTCTTTCCGGAACGGAAAGTGTCTTTACACCCTCACCGCAGTATTCCATTACCTTGCCAACGCCGCCCTTTACAGAGATGCGTCTGAGAACTTCCAGGATAACGTCCTTTGCGGATACCCAGTCAGAGAGCTTGCCTGTGAGGTTTACCTTGACTATCTGCGGATAGGTGATATAATAAGCTCCGCCGCCCATTGCGACCGCAACATCAAGTCCGCCTGCGCCGATAGCGATCATTCCGATACCGCCGCCTGTAGGTGTGTGGCTGTCCGAGCCGATCAGTGTCTTTCCTGGGATACCAAATCTTTCAAGGTGCACCTGGTGGCAGATACCGTTGCCCGGGCGTGAGAAATAGATGCCGTGCTTTTTGGCAACAGAACCGATGAATCTGTGGTCATCGGCATTCTCAAAGCCCGACTGGAGAGTGTTGTGGTCGATATAAGCCACGCTCTTTTCGGTCTTTACACGGGGAACGCCCATTGCCTCGTATTCGAGGTAAGCCATTGTTCCTGTTGCGTCCTGAGTGAGAGTCTGGTCGATACGGATACCTATCTCGCTGCCCTTTACGAATTCGCCGTCAACGAGGTGAGCTTTCAGTATCTTTTCGGTCAAAGTAAGTCCCATAAGTTTAAACACCTTCCTAAATAAAAATCATACACTGTTATTTTACCTCATAATCAGTTATTTGTCAAGAATAGAGCTGAGCACAAAGCGGCGGATTTCTTGACAGGCAGGGCGGTATAATATATAATAGAGGTACCGAATATGATGAAAAGAGGCTTGTTATGAGATTCAGACCCTGCATTGACATACACAACGGCAGCGTTAAGCAGATAGTCGGCGGCAGCCTTTGCGACAAGGGCGACGTGGCGCAGGATAATTTTGTTTCGCAGCTGGGCGGCGCATATTACGCAGAGCTTTACAGGAAGTACGACCTGAAAGGCGGACATATAATAATACTGAACCCTAAGGGCAGCGAATACTATGAGGCTGACGTTGAGCAGGCGGTTTCTGCGCTTGGTGCGTGGGAGGGCGGCTTGCAGATAGGCGGCGGCATAAATGACGAGAATGCGGCGGTGTTTCTTGACAAGGGAGCGAGCCACGTTATTGTGACCAGCTTTGTTTTCAAGGACGGGCAGATAGATGAAGATGCACTGAAAAGGCTTGTAAAGGCTGTCGGGAAGGAAAGGATAGTGCTGGACCTTTCCTGCCGCAAACGAGATGGCAGGTACTTTATCGTGACTGACCGCTGGCAGAAGTTCACAGACGTTGAGCTGAACGAAAAGACGCTGGAAAGGCTTTCCCGCAGCTGCGATGAGTTCCTTGTCCACGCTGCTGACGTTGAGGGCAAGGCAAAGGGCATTGAGGAGGATGCGGCAAGGCTGCTGGGTGAATACTGCACCATACCTGCGACTTACGCAGGTGGGATATCGGGAATGGAGGATCTTGAAAAGCTGAAGCTCCTTGGCGGCGGAAAGCTCGATTTTACGGTAGGCTCGGCTCTTGATATTTTCGGCGGCAGCATGAGCTTCGAGGCTGTTGCAGCTTTCGGCTGAAAGCATTGGACAAATGGTACAATAATATGCTGTTGATACGGCGTTATTTGTAGAAAAATCTGTTTGCAATCTGCGGCGGAATGTGGTATAATATATTGATATTATTTTTGCGAATTTACAGCGAAGGGAAGAGGTCGTATGGCAAAACTGCGTGTAGCGGTCATTTTCGGAGGTAAGTCGAACGAGCATGATATTTCGCTCGTGTCGGCAGCTCATGTTATCAGGAGCATCCCGAAAGACAAATACTCGGTGGTGTGCATCGGAATTACCAAGAAGGGACATTGGCTCAGATTCATGGGCGATCCTGAGGATATAAGCAACAAGAGCTGGGAGACGCATCCGGACAACGTTCCCTGCGTGCTCAGCCCCGACCCTGTGGATAAGGGCTTTATAATAATCGGCGATGACGGAGATGTGAGCAGGCTCAAGGTGGACTGCGTTTTTCCTGTTCTTCATGGAAAGAACGGCGAGGACGGAACTATACAGGGACTTCTGGAAATGGCGCAGATGCCGTATGTAGGCTGTGACCACATCAGCTCGGCAAACTGCATGGACAAGGGCATAACCCACACTATCCTTGAGGCAAACGGTATAAAGACTGCACCGTATGTTGCTATGATGGTATCCGAGCTTTCGCAGCTTGATGAAAAATGTGACGAGATGGAAAACAAGCTGAGCTACCCGATGTATGTAAAACCTGCAAACTGCGGTTCTTCGGTGGGCATCTCAAAGGTGACGGATAAAGAGAGCCTTAAAAAAGGCATCAAGCAGGCTTTCACTCATGACAGCAAGGTCATTGTTGAGCAGGAGGTCGTTGGTAAAGAGATAGAATGCGGCGTTATGGGAAATGACAAGCCTGTGGCTTCAAGCGTTGGCGAGATAGCTGCGGCAAATGATTTTTACGATTATGAATCAAAGTATTGCAGCTGTGAATCAAAGACCTACATACCTGCAAACATAAGCGAGCAGAGCGCTCAGCTGATAAGGGAAACTGCGCTGAAGGCTTACAGGGCAATGGGCTGCGCAGGGCTTGCAAGGGTGGACTTTTTCCTTTGTGAAGACGGCAGCGTGGTGCTCAACGAGATAAACACAATGCCGGGACATACGCCGATAAGTATGTACCCTCAGCTGTTCGCACATGACGGTATGAGCTTTGAGGAGCAGGAGGATAAACTGATATCTCTTGCGCTGGAAAGGGCAGGGGTAGACTATGAATGATTCTGCGATAGGAGTTTTTGATTCGGGCGTGGGCGGACTGACCTGCGTTGATGAACTTAAAAAACTGCTGCCAAACGAGAATATAGTTTATCTCGGGGATACCGCAAGGATACCCTACGGCACAAAGAGCAGGGAAACTATTTATTCTTATGCCAAGCAGGATATAGCTTTTCTGGAGCAGCATGATGTCAAGATGATACTTGTTGCGTGCGGAACGGTATCTTCGGTGATGATGTCGATGCCTGTTTTCGAGGACAGCGCCATTGAGCTGAAAAGCGGCGTGGTAGTGCCTGCGGCACACGCTGCCTGTGCGGCAACGAGAAACAAGCGCATTGGTGTCATAGGCACGAGCGCTACGATAAAAAGCGGAAGCTATGGAAAGGTCATCCATGAGATAATGCCTGATGTAAAGGTAGTGGGAATGGCTTGCCCGATGTTCGTTCCGCTGGTGGAAAACGGTTACACGGACAAGGACTGCGCCGGTGCGAGGTTTTTCGCACAGGAGTATCTTGAGGTGATGAAGAGAGAGCAGGTCGATACGCTTATACTCGGCTGCACGCATTATCCTCATCTGAGCGGACTTATCTCGGATATTATGGGTGATGATGTGAAGCTGGTATCCTCCGGGGCGGAGCTTGCAAAGCACGCACTTAACACGCTGAGCTACCACGATGCACTCAGCTCAAGGACACAGGAAGGCTCGCTGGAGCTTTACTGTACCGACAGCGAGGAGCTTTTCAGGGAGAATGTTGAAAAGCTGATGGATACGAACATAAACGCTAAGATATCAAGATGCAGTCTTAAACTCTAAGGAGGAGACAAAAAGAGTGAAACAGGACGTTTCAATGAAGCTGGTAAGCAGCCAGTCCGACGGTGAGCAGAAGGAATCGACCGAGCTTATCTCACGGGCAAAATATGAAAAAACAGAACACGGCTACAAGCTGACCTACGATGAATCGGAAGCTACGGGTTATGACGGCGCAACGACCACGATAGAGCTTTTCGGCGGAGAAAAGGTGGTAATGACACGCACGGGCAGTGTTTCTTCAAACCTGGTAGTTGAAACGGGAAAGAAGCACCACTGCGTTTACGGCACGCCCTACGGCGACCTTATGGTAGGTGTTGACGCAAGATACATCGACTGCGACCTGGACGACAACGGCGGCAGACTGGCTTTCAAGTATGTTATTGATGTCAATTCGAGCTATGTAGGAGATTTTGATATTTCGATAGAAGTTAAATAGAGAGGACGAGTAAGATGACAAACCTGATAAACGAAGCATTTTCACAGACAGCAGAGCTTGTTATGAAGGCTCTGGGAGAGCTGGTAGCTGACGGGACTTTCCCCGAAGAGCCGATACCTGCATTTATCGAGGAGATACCTGCCGATCCCAAAAACGGCGATGTTTCCACAAATGCGGCTATGGTTTGCGCAAGACCTTTCAGGAACAATCCAAGGGTAATAGCTCAGAAGATAGCTGATAAGATAAATCTTGAGGGAAGCTGCTTTGAAAAATGTGAGGTGGCAGGTCCGGGATTCATAAACTTTTTCTATTCGCCCAAGTGGTATGCGCAGGTGATAAAGAGCGTGCTGGGCGAAAAGGAAAACTACGGCAAAACTGATATGGGCAAGGGCAAGAGAGTGCTTGTGGAGTTCGTTTCCGCCAACCCGACAGGACCTATGCACATAGGTAACGCAAGGGGCGGAGCTATCGGAGATTGCCTTGCGGCGGTGCTTGAAAAGGCAGGCTACGAGGTCGAGAGAGAGTTCTATGTGAACGATGCCGGCAACCAGATCGAAAAGTTCGGCAAGTCGCTTTCACTGCGCTATATGCAGATATGCAGCGAGGCAGGACAGGCTGTTGCCGCAAAGGGACTTTCTATTGAGGACTTCTGCAAAGAGATATACGGAGAAAACGGAAGCACCGAGCAGTTCCCGATGCCCGAGGACGTTTATCTTGGAATGGACATTATAGCTCACGCAAAGAGCTTTTACGATAAGTTCGGCAGTGAAGCCGCTGAAAAGAGCGAGGAGGAAAGGCGCAGGGCGCTTGTTGATTTCGCTCTGCCGATAAATATCGAGGGGCTGCACAGGGATCTTGAAAAATACCGCATCACTTATGATACATGGTTCAGAGAGAGTACACTGCACAATGACGGCTCGGTCAATGAGATAATCGAAAAGCTCAAGGCAAGCGGTCACACCTACGAGCAGGACGGTGCGCTGTGGTTCAGAACTACCGATTTCGGTGATGAGAAGGACAGGGTGCTGGTGCGTGAAAACGGCATACCTACTTATCTTGTTCCCGATATTGCATATCATTACAACAAGCTGGCTGTAAGAAAGTTTGACAAGGCAGTTGATATTTTCGGTGCAGATCACCACGGTTATATCGCAAGGATAAAGGCTTCGATGACGGCACTTGGCGTTGACGAAAAGAAGCTGGATATAGTTATAATGCAGATGGTAAGACTGGTAAGGAACGGCGAGGCTTACAAGCTCTCAAAGCGTTCGGGCAAGGCTATAACACTCAACACGCTGCTTGATGAGATACCGATAGATGCGGCAAGATTTTTCTTCAACCTGCGTGAGCCTAATTCGCAGTTCGATTTTGACCTTGACCTTGCAGTTTCGGAATCGAGCCAGAACCCTGTTTATTATGTGCAGTATGCGCACGCAAGGATCTGCTCGGTGCTGAAAAAGCTCAGGGAGGAGGGCATTGAGGTGATGCCTTTCAACGAGGCGGATGCGGCTGTGCTTGAAAGTGCTGAGGAAAAGGAGATAATCAAGCTGCTGGCTAATCTCCCGAATGTTATCAACGAGAGCGCTAAGAATTACGATCCCGCTAAGGTGACAAAGTATGCTATCGACCTGGCGACGCTTTTCCACAAGTTCTACAACTCGTGCAGGATAAAGGGTGAGGAGCAGGCTGTTATGCAGGCAAGGCTCTCACTTTCGCTGGCTGTTAAGCAGGTCATAGCGAATATTCTGGATATGTTGAAGATAACTTGCCCGGAGTCGATGTAATGAAAATGATAAAGAATATCCTTGATTCAATGACCGCAGTACGCTGGGTGCTGCTGGTCATTGAGCTTTTGTTGATAATATGGTTTGCTGCGGCTTTCCCCTTCGGCAATGCAGGAACGGTGATAGGCGGCATAATGTGCCTGTTTCTTGCTGCTGCTACGCTTGAATGGAACGTGATAGTTCGGTTCGCAAAACGCCTGTGCAAAACAGGAACGGGCAAGGCGCTCGTTATTTCGGTCGTGGTGATAGCGGCGGCAATGGTGCTTTATTTTGCGATGCTTTCGGCGATGATGCTCAGAAGCATTTACAACAAGCCCGATAAGCCGAATGTGGTGGTCGTTCTTGGCTGCCAGGTGAGAGGCGACAGACCTTCAAAAATGCTGCGCAGACGGCTTGATGCGGCGGTTGAACTGCTGGGACAATACCCTGATGTCAAGTGCGTCGTTTCGGGCGGACAGGGCAGCGATGAAAAGATCACTGAGGCGCAGTGCATGAAGGATTATCTTGTTGAGGAGGGTATCCCGGCGGACAGGATAATCATGGAGGATAAGTCAAAGACGACCTTTGAAAATCTCAAATTCTCCCTTGAAAAGCTGGACGAGCTGGGCATAAGCCGTGATATAACTATCGTTACGGACGGATACCACCAGTACCGTGCAGGGCTTATCGCAAAGGAGCAGGGTGCAGGAGAGGTCACGACTTACAGCGCAGATACAGAGTTCAGGCACGTTGCTTCGCACTGGGTAAGAGAGTGGGTTGCGCTGACTAAGTTCTTTATTTTTGGAAGCTGATGGTGAAATGGAGATAAGACGATTAAGGCACCGGGATGCCGATGAGGTCGCACAGCTTATCGCACGCACGCTGAGGATAAGCAACAGCAGGGATTATCCCGAAGAATACATTCAGGTGAATATTGATACACATTCGGCTGAGGTCATTCTTGAAAGGGCGGAGCATGGGCATTTTTATGTTGCCTGTGACGGCGAAAGGATAATTGGCTGCGGCTGCATCGCACCTTACTGGGGCAGCGCTGTGGAAAGTATCCTGCTGACAATATTTGTACTTCCCGAGTATCAGGGAAAGGGCATTGGAAGAAGGATTATTCAGACGCTTGAGCAGGATGAGTTCTTTTTCAGGGCAAAGCGTATAGAGATTCCTGCTTCACTTACTGCTGTGGATTTTTACAGGAAAATGGGCTACGATTTTAAAAACGGTGTTGAACAGCCTGAGGACGGACTGCTTTACAGGCTTGAAAAGTTCAGATGAAAATAAAAGAGCTGCTGTACGTTTTTTTGTACAGCAGCCTTTTTTATTTGTTATCAAACCTTATGACCTGTTTGTCTGCATCTACCACAGCATCAACACCGAACGGAATGATGCACCTGGGCATTGCGTGACCGATATTTATATTGCGAACTATCGGAAGTTCGGGGTCGTCTATAACTTCAACGAGCAGCTTTTTGTATTCATCGGCATACATTTCGTCCATAGGCTTTCCGACAAGAACGCCGGATACCACATCGAACACTCCCGCTTGTTTCAGATATTCAAGCGATCTGCGGTATTTTTCAGGCGACGGTTTTTCTTCACTGGATTCCAGCAGGATAATGCGTCCCTTCCAGTCGTCACTGCTCGGGAACAGCTTATACTTTTCGCACAGCTGCGGCATATCTGCATAGCGTTCGCCGTTGAACATATCATGTATGGTGCAGATGCAGCCGCCGAGGATCTTTCCCGAAAACACCGGCGTACCCTGAAGCAGTTCAAAACCGCTGTTTTTATGCGATGTCAGCGGCTTGCCGACCTGATCGGAGGAGAACTCTTTTCGTTCCTCATACCAAACATCAGAGGGTGTTATCTCGCTGATAGTTCCTGTATTTAAAAGCTCATCAAAATACTTTTTTGTATACGGCAGCATTTCGCTGCTAAGCTCGCACACATCGGAAAGGAACGACTGACCGTAGAAAGAACGCATACCGATCTTATGCAGCATGAAATGATTTATAGTTGTATCGGAAAAACCGAGAAAGACTTTATCAGCTGCTACAGCTTCAAGCTCACCGTTGTCAAACAGATAGGGAAGAAGACGATAGGTATCATCACCGCCTATGGTGCACAAGATCATATCTGTCTGCGGGTCTTTGAATGCGGACAGCAAGTCTTCGGCTCTTTTTTCGGGGTGAGCTTTTATATAATCGACACCTTTCAGTGCGCTGGGAGTGAATTTGACATTTAAACCAAGGTCATTCAGCCTTTTCAGTCCGATGTCCAATTCAAATTCTACAGAGGCTTCTCCGGCGATACCATACGAAAGGCTGACGATTGAGATAGTCTTTATCAAATTATTTTCCATTTATGCTTCGTTTGCGTTGTTGATAGCCGAAAGCAGTGCTCTTATCGAAGAAACGATGATATCGGAGTGTCTGCCTGCGCCCCAGAAGGTCTTGCCGTTCTTTGAAATTGAAACGTAGGAAACAGCCTCGGAGTTTGTTTTTCTCTCGATTGCGTGCTCCTGATAGGTCTCAAGTGTGAACTCAAAGCCGATTGCCTTGCGCAGAGCGTTTGCCACAGCGTCCAGACGGCCGTTGCCCTCGCCCTCGTATATCTGCTCTTCGCCGCCGCCGACAGATGCGGTCACCTTTGCGCTTATCCTGTCGCCTTCAAGCTGAGTGTAATGCTCCTGAGTTGCGTTGACGAAGGTCGCTTTATTGAGATACTCTTTCTTGAAGATATCGTACACTTCATCGGGTTTAAGCTCTTTGTGCAGGTGGTCGGAAACGCTCTTGACCTTATAGCCGAAGTCCTCACGCATTTTCTTAGGCAGATCGTAGCCGAACTGTGTTTGAAGGATAAATCCTATGCCGCCCTTGCCCGACTGGGAATTGATACGGATAACGTCTGCATCGTACTCCCTGCCGACATCGTGCGGATCGATCGGCAGATAAGGAACTGTCCACTCGTTGATGCCTTTTTCCTTGCGCCAGCTCATGCCCTTTGCGATAGCGTCCTGATGCGAGCCTGAGAATGCGGCAAACACAAGTGCTCCTGAATACGGGCTTCTTGGGCTGACGGACATTCTTGTAACTCTTTCATAAAGCTCAACGAGAGTCGGCATATCGCTGAAGTCAAGCATCGGATCCACGCCCTGCGAGAACATATTCATTGCAACGGTAACTATATCTGCGTTGCCTGTTCTTTCGCCGTTTCCAAAGCA
>DFFV01000092.1 GCA_002371625.1 Ruminococcus sp. UBA3767 | reverse complement strand
TAGCACTTGTCTCATCGTTGAATACAAGAAATATCTCAACGAGGATAAACATAAATGCAAGAACTCCTCCAACGACTATTCCCGTCCATTTTAATGCTTTTTTCAGTGGATCCATAATTCTCAATCTCCTTTTTGGTTTTATTGTCTTTTGTTCTTTATACTTTAGCTAATAAAGCGTCCAGCTTTTAGGAATGAACAGCTCCTTGAACTGTTCAACAGCAAACCCGTCAGTCATTCCTGCGATGTAGTCGCAAACAGCCGTGTCTGCACCGAATTTATATGCATTGTTAAGGTACTGCGCAGGCAGCGCTTCGATATGCGAGGCATAGTAATTATAAAGCGAACCTATCATTTCCTGCGCCTTGCCCTCTTCGGATTTGCACTTGGGATTTGTATAAACGTAATCAAACATGAATCTGTGCAGAGCTTTGTATGCTGTATCCGTCTGATCGTCCATGTGGATATTCTGCGCACCGTTGTTTATTATTGAAGTTATCAGCGTAGTTATGCGCTGTGATTTTGAGTGCCCGAGAATGTCCGTTATCGTCTGAGGAATATCTTCCTCCGCAAGAATACCTGCCCTTACCGAGTCGTCGATATCGTGGTTGATATAAGCGATAACATCGGCATATCTGACTATCTGACCCTCTTTTGTATCAGCCCACTGGTTAGTGTGCTTTAGTATACCGTCCTTCACCTCGTAAGTAAGGTCAAGCCCCTCGCCGTTGTTTTCCAAAAACTCAACAACTCTCAGGCTCTGCTCGTAGTGGTGAAAACCGTTGGGATTGAGCTTATCAAGCATTCTTTCTCCTGCATGACCGAACGGCGTGTGTCCAAGGTCGTGTCCAAGAGCTATCGCTTCGGTAAGATCCTCATTCAGCCGCATTGCCCTTGCCATAGTCCTTGCTATCTGCGAAACCTCAAGCGTGTGCGTCAGGCGAGTCCTGTAATGATCGCCGGCAGGGGAGAGGAATACCTGGGTTTTATGCTTCAGCCGCCTGAACGAATTGCAGTGCAGTATCCTGTCCCTGTCCCGCTGGAACTCGGTGCGTATGTCACATAGTTCAGCAGGCTTGCTTCGACCTTTTGTCGTGCTGCTGAGGCAGGCATATTCGCACAGCATATCTTTTTCAAGCTGTTCATACCTTTCTCTTGGGAGCATTCTGTCACCCCTTTGCATCTTTTTACTGCATACATTTTTGCTTCTATAACAATATACCTTAAAAAATAATAAAAACCTTTATTTTTCATAAAGGTTTTTGCTGTTTTGTAGGCTTGCACAATTATTTTGTAAAGTCCGCACTGAGATTTGGCTCTTCCGACAATTCTATCTGTCCGTTGGAAATGTCGGTGATCTTATCTCTGAATTTGCCGCAAAGCTCAGCCTTTACCAACACGGAGATGTTCACAACGTCCGCAAAATCCTCTTTCTCCTTAATTACCTCAAAGTCGGGGAGCACATAGCTGACCTTGCCGTACATATTGTAATCGCATGAGAACTCAAACCGTGAGCATTCGTGCATTTCCATTATCCTTGCCGCATTCACAGCGACCTTGCACCCCTGCGAATACGCACGCACAAGTCCGTTCGCACCAAGCAGAACTCCGCCGAAATACCTCGTCACCACAACGCAGATATCGGTCAGCCCCGTTTTTTGCAGAACGTCAAGCACAGGTACACCGCCCGTACCCTGCGGTTCACCGTCGTCGGAATAGCGAGTCGTGTTGTCTTCACGCAGGATATAAGCGTAAACGTTGTGCCTTGCCTTGCGGTTTTCAGAGCGTATCCGCTCGATGAACGCAACGGCTTCATCGGCAGTCTTTACAGGTGCAATGTGCCCGATGAATTCACTTTTTTTCTCAACAAAGCTGTCCTGCGCTTCCTCATAAATGGTCTTGTAGCTCATACGGCTGTCCTTTCAAAACAAAAAGAGCGGATAAATCTTACCCGCTCTCGTGTGCAATAATTAGTCAAGGTTGAACTTCTTCTTGAATCTGTCAACACGTCCGCCTGTATCAACAAGCTTCTGCTTTCCTGTGTAGAAAGGATGACATTTTGAGCAAATTTCTACCTTGATGTCCTTCTTTGTGGAACGAGTCTTGATAACGTTACCGCAAGCGCAGGTGATAGTTGTCTCCTCGTAGTTAGGGTGAATGCCCTCTCTCATTGCAAAAACCTCCTTTTAAACTAAAATTATGACTCATAGAAGCCCATCATTTCAGTTTAGACAGTAGTTCTATGTAGCTATCATTATACGCTGTCCATTCCGAACAGCCTTGTTATTATAACACACATCCCGTCGATTGTCAAGGGTTTTGCCGCATTTTATCAGATAATTGCCATGACTTATTTCTTATCCTTGCCAAAATGCACGAACGCAAGTATCCCGATGGGCAGGAAATAAACGCACCATGCAACAAGTGCGAGCCTTCCGCCAAGACCGTCGCCACCGGACGACATTTTCGAGAACATACCCGTCATGGGCATAAACGTGCAGCTGAGGTAGAAAACGCCGTGTATCATCATAAGTGCTCTTAACCACTTGTCCGCCTTGTTCTTCGGCTCCATCGCAAGTCCCGTGAAAAAAGTCGAAAGCGCCATCAAACCGTAGCCGAGCATGTCGAAGTTGAAGATAAGTCCGAAGCTGTTGAACTTTAACAGCTTTGATGCCTGTTCGTTCAGCTGTTCGTTGTTTACCGTGGTCAGCTGTGTAAAGTAGACCAGCATAATAAACACAGCGTACACTCCCGCAAGGATCAGACCGATATTCGCAGCGACTTTGCGGTCGCTTTCACACTCGTTGTGCAGACCTGCCGTCATCATTATAAACCCTATCGGCAGGATAAGGCAGACAAAGTAACCGCCCATAGAGAAATTGATTATCAGAAATATCGCAAACAGAAACACTGTTGCCGTAGTAACTGCCGAGCCGACTTTTGCTAATGTTTTGTTCATTTTTTATCCCCTATAATTTTATCAGTATTTTTTCAGATGCCTGATGTATGCAAATGTTTTGTCTTCGCCCTTTTGCGCAAGCATAGTCAGCAGCTTTTCGATAAGCGCCGCAGTTTCAGGGTGGATGACCCTTATACCCTTTGCCCTGCTGTAATACTCCAAAGGACTTGAATCGGTGTAGTTTTCTTTCATATATATCTTGCTTGCAGCCACTCTGTCGCAGAACATTTCCTTGACGTATCTCAGCGGCATTTTGACAGGCTCCATGCGGCGTGTTTTGGGGTCGTAGTCTGTCCAGTATTCAAAGTGGTGCTTGTTTCTTCCTTTGTGGTGCATCCACGCATAAGAGAAGCCGTGGTCCTCTCGTTCGCCCTCGTTGGGGGAGCGAGTGCCCTGATAGAATTTGCAGCCGTAGAAAAACTCGCTGGGCATATACTTTGATAGGTCGTGGAAAAGCCCCTGAAAGCCGATACCTGCCTTGAAGCAGTTTCTGATAACGGCGTGGCGGTGGGTGGTTATGGTTTTGAAATGTCCGATGATGTTCATGCGTATCATCTCCTTGCTGAAAGCATTATAACATATTTTCAGCAGATTTGCAACAAAAAAGAGACTGCTTTTTACGGCAGTCTCTTATATTATAGATAGAAGTTTTTATTAAACAACGCCCTGAGCCTTCATAGCCTCAGC
>DFFV01000004.1:2542-8054 GCA_002371625.1 Ruminococcus sp. UBA3767 | reverse complement strand
ATAGTCTGTTATTGCGGGCAAGCCCGTTTCCCTTACGCTAAGCAAGCAGACACGCTTTTACGCTCGGTAGGCTGTAATACACTTACAGGTCACAGCCGTCGCCTGCAAGCGTTCACCACTAAGTCGACGCCTTTACCTGAGCCGTGGTACTCTCAGGCAAGACGGACACTGCGCTTAGGCAGCAGCCAGTTCAAAATTATCGTTGTCGTCTAATTTTAAAACGTGTGCCGTTTTAAGAGTTTGCACAACTCTACTCGCTTATCACACTTCAAGATCCCCGTCGAAACCTTTACATCCCCGGATAATATACGGATAGTTCAACGATAATCAACTATTATAAACTTTATCTCCGAAGGGGTTTGGGGGCGACCGGAAAGCCACCAACAAAACACATATCACGATAAAGTAAGAAACTATTGATTTCTTTCTTTGAGCGTGCGCTCAATCTCTCGTGCGGCAGCCTTGTTAGCCATATCCTCACGCTTATCGTGCAGCTTTTTACCCTTGCAAAGCCCCAGCTCCAGCTTGACTCTGCTGTCCTTGAAATACAGCGACAGCGGTATCAGCGTAAGCCCCTCCTGCTTGACCTTACCAAGAAGCCGCATTATTTCACGCTTATGAAGCAGCAGTCTTCTTACTCTCATAGGATCACGGTTAAAAATGTTGCCCTGCTCGTAAGGTGATATGTGCATACCCTTTACCCACATTTCTCCGTTATCGACAGAGCACCAGCTGTCTTTAAGATTTACGCCGCCGCCTCGTATGCTTTTTACTTCGGTGCCGACCAGCTCGATACCGCATTCGATACTTTCAAGCACAAAATAATCATGGCGTGCTTTGCGGTTATCCGCTATCTGCTTGGTACCTTTCTTATTAACAGCCAACTTTCTCCCTCCCTTTTAAGAGTATTTTATTATATCACGCCGGAAAAGGTTTGTCAAGGAGTATTTTGTCCCTGCGAGCTCGTTCACAGAAAGTTCAAAATATGCAACACATAATCATCACATTATTATAATATAATCAGTATGTTGTATTTGCACTGAATATAGTAGGGAAAGGACAATTTGTAATGATAAAGAAAATTTCTGCGTTTGTGATCGCACTTGTTATGTGCGGTGCTGTTTTAACAGGCTGTTCAAAATCAAACTCCGACGGATCGGATTCGGCTTCTGATGCAAGCTCTCAGGCTGATGCTTCAAGCTCGGCAGGTGACAGCTCAGATATTGCAACATTTGATCCATCGAGCATGGGCGGCAACGCTGCATCAACGGTAAGTGTACCCGATCCTTCGCTGACGATAGACGGCAAAAAGATCGATACGAGTAACTTTGTTATGTGCACTATCGACGGAACAGACATTGATTTTACAACGTTCAGGTATTACTATTACTACACCATCAGCCAGTTCTCAACGAATTACGGCGCTAACCTTGACACGATAAAGAACACTCAGGGCGGCTTTGAGGATCTTCTGAAGCAGACGATCAACAACATAAAATTATCAAGAACGGTTGTTGATAAGCTGGCAAAGGAAAACAACATCACCCTTACAGATGATGACAAAAAGCAGATCGAGGAGACCTTTACAAAGCAAAAAACACAGTTCTCAAGTGAAGATGACTACAAGAAACAGCTGAAAAATGCATACATGACCGAGGATCTTCTGAAGAAAAACATCGAGTACTCTCAGCTCTCCTCAAAGATCAACAGTGCATTGTTCACCAACGAGGGCAAATACGCTACCAAGAAGGCTGACTTCAAGAACATTGTAAAAGACGGCACCAAGTATGCAAGCGAGATACACATTATGATACCATACTTATCGGGTGCAGAGATAGCTGAAGGTGACAAGTCATCCTATGATAAGATGTCGCTGCAGGAAAAGGTAACTGCTAAAAGGCAGGCTTACTCGGCACTTGACGAGGCAGGCATAACCAAGGCAAAGGCTGCTGCCAAGGCTAAGGCTGAGGAGGCTCTTAAAAAGGCTGTGGCAGGTGAAGATTTCAACAAGCTGGTAAAGGAGTACGGCTGGGACGCTACATTTGAGTCGAGCACTGAGGGTTACTACTTCCCCAGCGATACCGCAAACTTCCCTTCCGAGCTGGTCAAAAAGACATTCACTCTCAAGGAAGGCGAGGTAGCAAAGGATATACTCGAGATCGAATCCTACGGCTATTTTATCATAAAGAGGATACCTGTAAACATGGAGTTTGTTGAAAAGAATATCGACGATATGATAACACAGTACGACGAGCCGAAGGTACAGAAAACTATCTCGGAGCTTGCTGAAAAGCAGGAAGTAAAGTACTGCGACGGTTGGGACAAGCTGACCGCTGACAGCATTCAGTAAGAATAACAAGCGACTGCTCACACAAAAAAGTGTGGGCAGTTATTTTTTTTTGCAAAAAGGGGTTGACAAATAAAAATTCTATGCTATAATTAAAAACAGAGGTTGCGCAACAGACGTTGCACAATTAGCGTTGCAGAAAAAGGAGTAGTGACAAATGCCGCCGAAATGCAAATTTACGAGAGATGAGATAATTGCCGCTGCGCTGGATATTGCACGGAAAAGCGGGCTTGAAGCGGTCACGGCAAGGTCTTTGGGTGAAAAGCTGGGTTCGTCATCAAAGCCGATATTCAGCATTTTTGAGAACATGGAGGAAGTTCTTGAGGAAACGCTGCTTGCGGCAAGGGCAGTTTACAACGAATATATTGAACAGGCTTTGAAAAGCGAACAGCCATTCAGGGCGGTAGGTTCAAAATACATCGAGTTTGCTATTAGAGAGCCAATGCTGTTTCAGCTCTTATTTATGAAGGAACAGACCGAAAAGCGCTCGGCACTGGGCATTCTGCCGATGATAGATGACAACTACGAGGAGATACTCAGCTCGGTAAAAACGGGGTACGGGCTGGACGAGGAAACTGCAAAGGGATTTTACAGGCACTTGTGGATATACACGCACGGTATCGCTTCGCTGATAGCAACGGGCGTTTGCTCTTTCAAGCCGCAGGAGATAGGCGAGATGGTCTCGCAGGTTTTCAAAAGCCTGCTGAAATACAAAATGACCGAGGGGTAAAAACAAACAAAAAAACTATTGTAGAAAATTATTTAAAGGGGAGAAAAAAATGATAACAACAGAAAACATCACAAAATCGTACGGCTCGGGATCGAGCGAAAACAAGGTGCTCAAGGGGATAAGCGTAAGCATTGAGGACGGGGATTTCGTAGTTATCCTCGGCGCTTCGGGTTCGGGTAAGTCCACTTTTCTCAATGTGGTATCGGGACTTGAAAAGGCTGACGGCGGCAGTGTGAAGTACGACGGCAGGGACATAACAAAGCTGTCTGACAAGGAGCTGACTAAATTCCGCAAGGAAAGCATCGGCTTCATCTTTCAGCAGTATTATCTGCTGCCGAACATGACTGTTGAAAAGAACGTGCGCATGGGGGCTGACCTTTCGGGGAACAGCGATTACAAAGAGATAATCGAGGCGGTCGGTCTTGGCGACAAGCTGAAAAGCTATCCGAGCGAGCTTTCGGGCGGTGAACAGCAGAGAGTATCGGTTGCAAGGGCTTTGGCAAAAAGACCGAAGATACTTTTCCTTGATGAGCCTACGGGCGCACTTGACGAGGAAACGGGCAGACAGGTGCTTGACTACATCAGCAAACTGCACGAAAAGCACAGGTTCACCGTTATAATGATAACGCACAACCAGAACATCGCTGATATGGCTAAGACTGTTATAAAAATGAACAGCGGTAAGATAGCCGATGTCTATGAGAACGCTGAGCAGAAAACTGCTTACGAGATAGGTTGGTGAGCGCTATGGTTACGATAAAAGACACGCTGAAGCTGTTTGGTATCTCGATAGTTATCTGCTGTGCGGCGTTTGTATGCACGCTGTTTATAAATTACCGCATTGACCTTGTTAACGCCAAGGACACTATAAGCGGCGAACAGGCAATGAAAATGTACGATGCACAGCTTTCGACAAGCACGGTGGTTTGCTGCGTCTGCGGTTTGTGCCTTGTGCTGACCTCGATAGTTATGCTGATTACTTATATTAAAAATCACATTGATTCACGCTCAAAGGAGCTGGGTATACTTAAAGCTCTTGGTTACTCGAACCTGAGCATTGCAAAGCACTTTTACATATTCGGGCTGAGCGTTTTTGCAGGCGCACTGGCCGGCTGCATAGGCGGAGAGCTTTACATGGACAAGTTCTATGAGGTGCAGAACAAGGACGGATATTTCGCATTTGAAAAAGAGTTTCACATTATTGTGCCCATACTGATGACAGCTATCTCGACAGCTGTGTTTATGCTGTTATCGGTGTGGTTTGCTTACCGCAGGGTGAAAAAGCCCGTGATGTCGCTTTTGCGTGAACAGGCAGGTGCAAAGGTAAGGCACAGCAAAAAGGACAAGGCTCCCCTGCCCTTCCTGAAGGAGCTTAAACGTGACACGGTAAGAGGAAGATACTCACTGGTATTTTTCGTGGCATTCTCGTCGTTCTGCTTTTCGGCAATGGTACAGATGTCGATGTCGATGAAAACGCTTGCAAGTGAAACTATGGGGATAATGATACTTGTTATCGGGCTGATACTTGCGTTTATGATGCTTTTGCTGGCGCTTTCAGCTGTGGTAAAGGGCAACAGCAAGACTGCGGCGATGATGAGGATAACCGGCTACGATGACAACGACACGAGCAGGGCTATCCTTAACGGATACAGACCTGTTGCGTGGATAGGCTTTGCTGTTGGTACGGTATATCAGTTTATGCTGCTCAAGATAATGGTGGAGTTCGTTTTCAAAGACCTTGAGAATGTACCCGATTACAGTTTTGACTTCAAGGGGCTTTGCATCTGCCTGCCGCTGTTCGTCGTGGTTTACGAGGTTATAATGAAGATATACTCACAGCGCATAAAAAAGCTGACGATAAAGAGCGTTATGCTTGAAGATTAACAAACGCACGGCTGCGCACATACATTAAAAACAACAACACAAAAAAATCAATGCGGCTATGATTAAGCTCATTACAGGCGGGAATAATCATAGTGTGGATGACCACAGACCGTTTTTAGAATGGAGTGTTTTGTTTTGACTGTACGCAGAGGTGAGATATACTACGCAGACCTGAGTCCTGTTGTCGGCTCGGAACAGGGCGGGCTAAGACCCGTGCTTATCGTGCAGAACGATGTTGGCAACAGACATTCGCCAACGGTGATCGCTGCGGCGATAACCAGCCAGCGTGAAAAGGCAAAGCTGCCCACGCACATACAGATCGACAGCCGCACCTGCGGACTTGCCAAGGATTCGGTGGTGCTGCTGGAACAGATCCGTACATTAGACAAGCAAAGGCTGCGTGAGAGAATGGGTTCGCTCGATAAAGGCTCGATGGAAGCTGTGAACTCGGCGCTCTCGGTAAGTTTCGGACTTGGCGGCACTGCGCTGCAATAGCAAAGGGAGGACATAGGTGCTGTACTTATACAGAAGCATTATAAATGGTTTTTTGG
>DFFV01000004.1:0-2466 GCA_002371625.1 Ruminococcus sp. UBA3767 | reverse complement strand
CTTTTGCAAAAGGGTTGTTCCCCAACCCCCTTTCCTAAAACTCTTAATGATTTTTTAACCCCGATGGAAAAACCCATCGGGGTTAAAAAATAGTTATGGTCAAGAAATGCGGTTAGAAAACAGTCCTTCGCAATAAAAGATGTTCCTCAAATCATTTTATAAAACTTCTATATAGGTGCTACCCTTAACGTTCTCCCTTTTTTTCTTGACATTTCTATTTTATAGGTATATAATACCATATAGGAAACAATTAGGGGGATGATTCTGTTGAAGAAACTGATAGCAGCTATACTGTGCTTATGCATAACGCTTGGTGCTGCTTCATGTGCAAGTGAATATTCAAGCGATATGCAAAGCACTCGTGATACTGTCACTTCGCAGGATACACAGACTCAACAGACAAACGTGCCCCTGCAAACTACCGTTTCTCAGCAGAGTGAAAAGTGGGTGCCTGAGCACACCTTAGTGACAACTGCTGCAACGCCTGCTGAAACCACAACAATTACGACGACTTCGGCTGCGACAACTACAACAACTACAACTACGACCAGTGCAGCTACCACGACAGCCAAAGCGACGACCACAAAGAAAAAAACAACCACCGCAGCACCGGTAACGACTACAAAGCCTAAACCAAAGGTCACAACTACAAGGCCGGCTGCGCCTGCACCGGCAGTGCAGAAAAAGGTGATCGATTACAGCGACACCTCGACCAAGCTGTTTTATATAACTAAGAACACCAATCTTTACGACCTTAAAAAGAACCACACAGGTGCGGTATATGCAGGCAGCTTATACACAGGGCACTATGACGCAAACTACAAGGGTTACGTTGTGATAGATTATCTTTACGGAAAATCACTGGTCGCTGATGTCAGCGTAACAGAACGTTCGGGAGCAAAGATACTTTCTGCGGCAGCTATCGGGCAGATGGGCGGCAGCATTTACGGGCAGGCTTCCTGCGGACCGACAGCGGCAGCTATTCTTGTAAACAGCCAGCTCGGGCTTGGCTGGAGCAAGGACAACATGATAAAATACTGTGAAAGCAAACGGCTCAACGATCAGGGCAGTCTACGCTACGGTGGCGGTATAACCGCACCCAATCTGATAAAGGCTATAAACGGTTTTTCAGGCGGAAAGGTCACAGCAAGCAACGTTTTCGGTGCAGATCCTGCCTCAAGACTTAAAAAGCTGATAGATCAGGGGAACAGGAGCATCGTTGTGGTGCAGTACACATCTTACATAGTGACGCATTATTCTTCAGGAACGCATTTTGTTGTGATCTGCGGTTATGAGTACATCGGCGGCGTGCTGTATTTTTACTATGCCGATCCATATTACAGCTACGGCGGAAGGAGCTTGCTGAGGGTAAACGCATCTGTACTTGCGGCTTCGATGAACATGGTCCGCATTGAGCCAAGGTGCATTATCACCGTTAAAAGAACGGGTACATAACAAAAAAAGAGCTTTGGGAAAGCAGTTTTCCCGAAGCTCTTATTGTTTGTTTACACGATTTACTTGACGATAATTGCCTATAAATAGTTGTTATAAAAGAATGTGAAGAGGAAAAGCCCTGTGCATTCAGCTTTCTATCAGCTGCTCGTAAAGCTCCTGTGTGCGCTGTGCACACGCCTGAACGTGAGCCATATTCAGAAACTCGGGCGGCTGAGAGCTTATTTTATCCTTATAGTCATTAACTACATAATCACGGTAGTCGCTCACCTGCTGTGCAGTTACTGTCGCTATCGCCTGCGGCTGCGCCTTTTCAAGCAGACACACGGACGAGGTGAAATGAGCAGAGTTGATAACAAGGCTGTTGAACCTGAACAGCTCCTGCCATTTAAGCTCGGTTATCTCGTCACGGGAAAGTGCGCCGTTTCTTTGAAGATACGCAAACAGCTGCGGCTGCACTGCCTCGTCCCAGGCAATATCGGTTATGCAATGGAACAGGTAGCCTTTCAGATAGTCGATGCTGTTGGAAAAAGCCTGCTTATTGTTGATATAAAACTCAGCAAGCTGCTTTTTCCACAGGTCGTAATCGGTGCTTCTTATATGTGCGCCGTAGCGAAGCTCCCGGCTGGCAAAGCCCTTATGGTTGACGCTGTCGGGTGCTATGCAGCCAAGAAAAAAATCAGCTTTATTCTGTACGCCGATATTTTCTGCAAGCATATCAGCGACTGCAAGGTGTACGGGAAAAGACGGCATTTACTGTCCCTCCAATGATTTAAGCGCTTTGATCTCGTTTTTGTCAACACGGATAACGCTGTCCTTGATGACCTCGACCTCGCTTTTATCAATTGTTACGAGGTTATCGTTATTATCCAGCTTTACACGCAGCTTGCCTGTGATGAGGTTGACCTCCTCAACGACTCCCCTGCCGCTCGCTGTTTTAACGATAGCGCCCTGCTTAGGCGTGGTTTTGAGCAGATCCTCATAAGCGTCCTGCTCATACTTGAGGCAGCACAT
>DFFV01000011.1 GCA_002371625.1 Ruminococcus sp. UBA3767 | reverse complement strand
CCCTTTTGCAAAAGGGTTGTTCCCCAAGCCCCTTTCCTAAAACTCTTAATGATTTTTTTACCCCGATGAAAAAAACATCGGGGTAAAAAAATAGTTATGGTCAAGAAATGCGGTTAGGAAACAGTCCTTCGCAATAAAAGATGTTCCTCAAATCATTTTATAAAACTTCTATATAGGTGCTACCCTTACCTTCGCTGATTTCTTTTTTACAATCTTTCCTGTTCAAAAGTCAGTCCCCACTGTCTGCGGCACTCGTCCAATATCCTCAGCACCGCAAGCGTATCACAGCTGGGCACAAGTTCGCTGTCCGTTCTGCCCTGCGCAAGACACCGCATGAACTCCTCTATCTCGTACTCATAACCGTTCACACGCTTGGCAAGCTCGATGCGCTGCTTCTCTTTGCCGTTTTCATCGTAAATAACGGCAGAATCCGTGCAGAAAAAGCAATCGCCCATAACAACGCTCCCCTTTTCGCCGATAATAAGCGCATTGTTTTTAAGTGCAAGCTCAAAGCCGCTGTAAACGCTTGCACAAGCGCCGCCTTGATACCTCAGCAGTACCGTGTTGCTCATATCAATGCCCCTTGTAATGTGCGCCTGGCTTATCACCTCGCTCGGCTCGTTCCCAAGAAAAGCAGCCGCAAATGTCAGCGGATACACCGTCATATCAAGCAGCGCACCGCCTCCGCAGTCCGCCCTGAAAAGCCTGTCACCTGCGTCATAAGGCACAAAGTTGCTGAAATCCGCCTTGACCTGCAAGACCTTTCCTATTGCCCCCTCGCCGACAAGCTTTTTCACCTGCAAATATAACGGCAGGCATTTCATCCACATCGCTTCCATAAACAGCAGACCCTTTGCCTGCGCTATTTCAAGCAGCTCCTCAAGCTGTGCGCAGTTGAGCGTTACCGTTTTTTCGCAAAGCACGTTTATCCCGTTTTCAAGGCACAGCTTAGCGTCCGCAAAGTGCGAAGCCATGGGCGTTGCAATATACACCGCATCAACTCCCGAGCCCTGCGCAAGCTCGGCATAGCTGCCGTAAGCTTTTTCAAAACCGAACTCATCGGCAAATGCACGAGCCTTTCTCACATTCCTCGAACCGACCGCAAAAAGCCCTGCGCCCTCACATTCTTTCAGCGCAGCGGCAAATTTATGCGCTATTCTTCCCGTGCCGATGATGCCCCACTTTACATCTTTCATGTTCAATCCTTTCTGTACAGTTAATTGTACAGTTTATCAAGTTCGCAGATCATTATGTATTCCTGCTCGTTCTCGTCAACTACCTCAAAGCCGCATTTTTTGTACATCCTGACTGCGTAGTTTTCCTTCTGCACCGCCAGCGATGCACGCCTGAATCCCTTTTGTTTCAGCGTTTGCAGCATTTCATTCATAAGTGCTGTGCCTGTGCCCTGTCCACGATACTGCGGCAGCAGCGAGATCGCAAACGAGGGCGTTTCATCGTCGATATGCCCGTAATCGTTCATTATCCGCACCCAGACCGCACCTATTACCTGTCCGTCCTTATCAGCAACAAGGCAGCTATCACCGTACTGCTGTCCAAAATTTCGTACATATACCTGCAGCTCCTCGCCCTTGATTATCTCCCTTGGCGGCGGCTCAACGCCCTTGGGAATGAATATCGCCCGGTACAAAAACTCGTCCAGCAGCGGATATTCCTCCTTTTTCATTTCCCTGATAACTATACCCATTTTCACGCTCCGTATCTGATCGTTTTACACTGCGATACTTTCTTAAAGCCCGTTCTTTCGGCTGTTTTCTGCGAAGCGGCATTTCCGCCGTGACACGCCCATGTCGGCATTTTCCCGACACCGAGAACATACTTGACCATTTTCCCTGCGGCCGCAGTGGCAAGCCCTTTCCCTCTGAAGCCCTCACAAGTTTCAATGCCGATGTCTATCACGCTGTCGCACACCGCCGAAGAAAACGCCCACGCAACAGGCATTTCGTTATGCACCACGCAAAAGCCCTTGCCCTTTGCAAGAAAGCTCTCGCTGCTGTCCCACGCAAACGCAGGAACGATCCGTCCGCTGATCTTTTCAAGGAGCTGTGCGTTTATCTCCGTGAGCTCAAAGCCGTCAGGCAGCTGAGTCACATTCGCTTTTTCCTGCGCAAATTCGTAGAAAAACCTGTCCTCCACACAAACGTCAAACTGCGAAAACGCCTTTGTTACAGCTTCATTTTCAGCAAACAATATCAGCTTTCCGCCATTTTTAGCTGCATCCTTCATAAGCTCAAAAATGCGCTCGCTGTCCTGCTGCGTCGGCACGGCACTTAAATATCCGAACCCGCAGTAATGCCGGATAAGCAGGCAGCTTTCCAGCTCTATCAGCTCTCCCTGCTGATAGCCCTGCGTCACCGAAAGCGGAAATACCGGGCCGCACCCAAATCTCGCAGCAACGTCATTATAGTCCGAAAATTTGGACTTATCTATTATTTTCATCTTATCACCCATTGTAATCATAAAACAGCTTATCCACCAGTTTATCGTATTCCTCGCTGTTGCCAAGTGCCGCTTTTGCGAGACTTCCTGCGTTTTCAAGCATCAGCTTTATGTAAAGCCAGTCGCCCATATCGTCCCACTTGCGAGTTGAATTTATAAGGCAGTTCTTTTGAAGACAGCCGTAACGCTTACCCAGCTTTTTGCCCAGCGCTTTCAGGTTTTTAGCTGTCTGAATGTCCTCCATAGCACGCTTGTCCGCAAAGCCGCCGATAGCCTCAAAGGTTTCCTTTGAAGCCCAGAAAATGCCGCAGTAAAGCCCCGTAAGCCCAAATCCGACACGGCACATATAGTCGTTGAGGTAAAGCGGCAGCGAGTACCTTTCAAACCGTATCGGTGCGCCGCCGCCAATGAATCTTCCGCTTCGCAGCAGGTTGTATGCTTCACGCATCGTCCCCTTGGTCATTCGGTTGTCGCAGTCGATAGTCATTATGTACTTTCCCTGCGCCGCTTTTATGCCTGCATTTCTCACCGCCGCAATGCAGCGCTCCTCGTTGAGCACGACCTTTGCGCCGTTTGCCTGAGCAAGCTCCTGCGTTTTGTCGGTGCAGCGGTTGCACACGATTATTATCTCAACAGGCTTGCCCAGATCCTTTGCCGACCTTTTGATAGAATCAATGCACCTGACGACGTACTTTTCCTCGTTATGCGCAGGCACTACCACGCTGAATATGTATTTCCCCATTGTTTCTCCCCCCACGATTTTCTATCCGATATTTTGTACTTACAAAATAAGAGTACAAAGTTTCGTACTTTAATATTAAATAATTCAAGTCCGATATTCTGTACCCTTATTATTAACTATACAATTTTATGTACTGTTACGTTTTGTAGAAATGCTGATAATCCTTCTGCGTCTTCCAGTCGCCGCCCCATGTCCAGCCACGCTCCTTGAACAGCTTATAGCAAAGGTCGTCGTGGTCGATCTTGTGGGCGAACTTTTTGCTTCTGTCGGCGTATTCAGCCCCATTTGCCGGCATTATCTTTTCCCCGACTATATAGGGATTTATAAGCGGATTGATATCTATCGCCCTGCCGTAGCCGTGCATTGATATCATGTCCGTATCGGCTACCACACGGTAATTGAACGCCGAGGAGTTGTTGTCCGCCATCGAGCGCTCATCATCAGCATCATACTCATCGACCAGTCGCATTTTTTCTATCTGGTAGCCCGCCCTGTAAAGCTCGCTGAAAATCTCCAGCACCTCACGGGCAAGCGACTGATGAACTATCATCTCGCCCGTCTGCGTCTGACCGTTGAAATCAACATACTGCATTTTAAGGTACGCCAGCTCATCAAGCCCGACATCACGGTTTTCGTGGTATGAAACTCCGTCGATCTTTTTCTTTATCTCATCGGGAAGTCCGCACGCCGTGAACCCTTTTTCGTAAACTATCTCCTCCAAGTTATGTCACCTCGTCATTTCTCCATTTTCCAATACTCAACGCTGTAAGGCTTCAGCTCGCTTCCGCCTCCGAAATCGTGGACAGTTCCGCTTATCAGCTCGTCCGCACGTCCGCACCCTGCATCAAAATGCGCAGTGTACGGCTGAGAATCCGCATTTATCGCAATAAGCACACGCTCGTCCTCAAACTTTCTCTCAATAATGCACTGTCTGTTTGTCAGCACGGGAACGTTTATCTCGCCGTAGCTCAGCGCCTTGCTGTTCTTTCTTATCTCGCACAGCTTTGATATCAGCTCGGTAAGCTCGTTCCACTCAGGCTTTTCAAAGCAGGCTCTCAGTGCAGGATCGCCCTGTGTTTTTTCAGCCTTTGCGCCCCATTCAGAACCGTAATAAATGCATGGTATTCCCTTTATCGCAAACAGCAGCCCGTATATCAGCGGCAGGTGCTCGGGTGTAGTGAGTATGCTTGCAGCTCTTGTGACATCGTGGTTGTCAACAAAGTTCAAAAGCTCCATTCCTCTGCATCTGCACCAGTCCTGCGGACCGAACATATTCTTGAGTGAATGGCATATCTCAAACATATTCATCGAGTTGAAGCTGGAATACATACCCTTATAGCACTCATAATTCGTGCAGGAATGCAGCATTTCACCGTTGACGATCTGCTTGTAATCGCCGTGTATTATCTCGCCCACAAGGAAGAAATCCTGCCTGAGCGAGTCGCAGTGGCGGCGCAGAGTTTTCATAAAGTTCCTGTCAAGGCAATATGCAACGTCCAGCCTGAGCCCGTCTATGCCGAACTCGTTCACCCACTGCGTAACACATTCCAGTATATGATCCACCACCTGCGGATTATTCAGATTCAGCTTTACAAGGTCAAAGTGCCCCTCCCAGCCCTCATACCAAAGCCCGTCGTTGTAGTTTGAGTTTCCGCCGAAATTGATATAGAACCAGTCCTTGTAGGGTGAGCTCTCACGGTTCTTCAGAACGTCCTGAAAAGCCCAGAATCCCCTGCCTACATGGTTGAAAACGCCGTCCAGCACGACCTTTATGCCTGCATCGTGCAGATCCCTGCAGACCTTTGCGAAATCCTCGTTGGTGCCGAGCCTGCAATCTATTTTTCTGAAATCTCTTGTGTTGTATCCGTGTGTGTCCGATTCAAAAACAGGAGAAAAATATATCGCATTTATCCCCAGCTTCGTCAGATGATCTACCCAGCCGGATACCTTTGAGATCCTGTTCACGCACTGCCCGTCATTTTCAAACGGCGCACCGCAGAATCCGAGAGGATAGATCTGATAAAACACACTTTCATTTGCCCACATAGTAATAAACATCCTTTCACGGCGGTAAGTATTTTCATGTCCGCCAATATACATTATAACAAATTTTCAGCAATTTATCAATGTTCATTTCACATTATGATTATCAACATTTTTGTGCACCTTGCACAAGCCGGTCAGCTCAAAAAATCCCCGTTTTGTCACCAATGCTGTCAAAAACACGCATTCTCGCTATTATAGAGCAACATCAAGTGTCATCATCAGCAAAAAGCCTATCATAACGCCGAGCGTGCCGATGTGAGAGTTTCCAAGGTGCGCCTCGGGGATAAGCTCCTCAACTACCACATAAAGCATCGCACCTGCCGCAAACGCAAGCATCCACGGCAAAAGCACCTGCACAGCGCCTGCCACAAGCACCGTTGCTACGCCGAACACCGGCTCAACAACGCCCGATGCCGCACCGCACAGAAAAGCCCTCGTTCTTGAATGTCCCGCACGGCGCACAGGCAGCGCTATCGCCGCACCCTCGGGGAAATTCTGAATACCCATTCCCACAGCAAGAGCTATCGCAGAAGCGAGCAGGACTCCGCTGTCGTTTTTCGCAGCCAGTGCAAACGCAAGCCCCACCGCCATTCCCTCGGGAATGTTGTGCAGAGTTATCGCAAAAACGAGCATCGTTGAACGCTTCAACCCACGCTCAACGCAGCCCTCTCTCGCAGGCTCGGGCTGAAAATACGGCAAAAGTTTGTCAAGCGCCATAAGAAAAATAACTCCCAGCGCAAACCCTGCCGCCGCAGGCACCCAGCCTGCCCTGCCAAGCCTTTCCGCCTCCTCTATCGCCGGGATAAGCAGCGACCACACCGACGCTGCGATCATCACGCCCGAAGCAAACCCGAGAAAAGCGCTCTGCGCCTTTTCGCTCTGCTGCTCCTTTTTCAGAAAAAACACCACTGCCGCACCGAGCACCGTCATCGCAAAGGTGAACCCGGTCGCACACAGGGCATAAAAATAACCGTTCATAAAAGCTGTCCTTTCGGCTGAATTATGCAGCGGTACATTTTTTTGTACACTTATTCCTTCTGCATATTACATCCTATGCGCATTTGCGAACGGTTGTTAATTATTTATTGGTTTCACGCTTATCGGTCCGCCCGAGTATAAAATCGACCGAAACGCCGTGAAGATCGGCGAGCTTTATAAGTATCTCCGTGGGAATGTCGATGTCGCCACGCTCATAGTTGCTGTAAACACGCTGCGAGCAGTTAAGTATCTTAGATATCTGCACCTGCGTCATGTCAGCATCCTCACGCAGATCACGGATACGTTTATACATAATAATCACCTTTTAGCAATTTCTACAAATCATTGTTGGAAATTTCGTCAAGATTATTATATAGTATTTTGTTAAATCCTGTTGACTTTTAGCGAAAAATCCACTAAAATATAGTTGTAAAGTTTTAGCGAACGGCTCGCTTATCTATTATGAGGATTATTAATGAAAAACATAAGAAGCATATTAGTTTTAGTTTTATCTATGGTGCTATTAACTCTTGTAGCTTGTGGTGACAATAGTAGTGATTCAATCAAAGGAAAGAGTTCAAAAATAGCCAATATTGACTTCACCATTAATACGGTGAATAATGATGCGACAGGTAACTGGCGTATTGCTAAGATAGCAGATAATGTTAGTATGGAAACTATTGCTCTTGATTACTATAAAAATCTTTTCGGCAGCGACAAAGAAATTCATGCTATTGTAAATTTCACCAACAGAACTACAACAAAAATCTCTGTGTTGGGAAACCTTTTAGATGTATCAGTTTATCAATATGTAGACAAGGAAGAACACGATGCAAAACTTCTTTTTAGCGGTATGCTACTAAAAGAATATCATATAAACATTGATAATGGAAATATGGAAAAAATCAATTAGCTCCCCCAAGCCCTCCCAAGAGGGCTTGTTTTTATTGTGCGTGTTTTTTCCTTCTCTTGTCAAAATATGCTTGACTTTTTAGTGCCGATATAGTAGAATTAGCTTGATAAATAATGGGGGTGTCAAATATGTATTACTATACTTCAACTGACAGAAATGCCGTTATAATCGGCATCATTATCGGCTGTGCTATTGCAGCAACTATATGGGGCTTCGTTGTTCGCTACATTATGAAAGGCAAAGGCTATCAGAACCTCGGCACTTGGTTCTGCTGCGGTTTTTTCCTCGGCATCATCGGTCTTGTGATCGCTATCACCCGCCCCGATATGCGCATACCGCCTTATCCGAACGCTAACCCTTACGGTCAGCCAATGTATCCCAACCAGCAGTACGGTCAGCCGTACCAGAATCAGCAGTTCCCCAACCAGCAATACCCTAATCAGCAGTATGGACAGCCTTACCAAAACGGGCAGTACAACCCACAGTTCAATCAGCAGTTTGCCCAGCAGCCGCAAGGCGTGCGCTGCCAGTCGTGCGGAATGATAAACCACCCCGATACGACCTATTGCCAGCAGTGCGGCAACAAGATCAGATAACAATTACAGCAGGCTCTCGGGAACGGGAGCTTGTTTCTTTGCGCAAAATGTGAAAAAGTGCTTGACATTTGCAAAAAAGTGATTATAATTTATACATAAATTTGAACATTGAAGGATCTATTATGTTTGCATATAATTTCGGCGAATTCGCAATTATCGCCTGGATATTTGTTATATTTGGTTTTATCCTTGAGTTTGTTCTCGGCTTTGTGTGTATGAGCATCATGAAGAAAAAAGGCTATGATATGCCTGCTGCGTGGTTCTGCTGCGGAATGATGAATCCGCCCGATGCCAAGACCTGTATCCAATGCGGAAAAAGACTATTCTGAAAACCATAACAATGGAGATGAAATTGTGAATATAACTATATTCGGTCAGCCTGTCACTCCCGACTGGGGGCAGTTGGGACTCGATATACTTGTGTTCGTGCTGGTGTATGCAGCACTTCTCGCAGCAGTGCGCTTCCTTTGCGCACCGCTCAACAGAAAAGTCGTAAATACGATGAAACGCAAACTAGCCCCGCAGACCACGCCGCCGCAGCCTGTGACCTGCCCGCCCGTGATGGATCATTCGCTGGATATACACTGTATCTACTGCGGCAAGCACAACCCGCCCGACGCACATTATTGTATGCATTGCGGGCATAAACTATACTGATAACAACGCATTGGAGATGTAAATATGGATCTAACTGTATACACCGCATCATTCGGTGAAATGCTTCTCGATTCAGCGAGCATTGCGCTGAGCCTTATCCCTGTGGCAATAGTCGCAGACCTGGTAACCTACTTGATAATGCCCTGGCGCAGAAAGGTCAAACCATCGTTCCAGGTACCCGCCACCCCGCCGCCCGACGAACCCGAAGAACTGATGATGTACCAGCCCGTACTCAACGGAAAGCACTGTGAATCCTGCGGCAGAATGAATCCGTCAGAAGCACAGTATTGTATCCAGTGCGGAAACATAATGAATTAACACAAAAACTCCCGATGATAAGTCGGGAGTTTTTTACTGCAAATCAGAATTTAAAAGTTTAATCGAACGTTAAAGACCTGCCAA
>DFFV01000002.1 GCA_002371625.1 Ruminococcus sp. UBA3767 | reverse complement strand
CCATCGGGGTTAAAAAATAGTTATGGTCAAGAAATGCGGTTAGGAAACAGTCCTTCGCAATAAAAGATGTTCCTCAAATCATTTTATAAAACTTCTATATAGGTGCTACCCTTAGCGATACAGGGGATTTTTCTTGCTTTTAGCTTTTAAAAGCTAAGCTCTACAAAGTTGTTATCGGTGTTGAAGAAATCAACGTTGTAAAGAAGAATGACTTTGTCGATGTTTTTCTGTTTGATGTAGTCCGATACATCAAGCTCCTGCATGTGATAATATCTCATATCCAGCATGGTCACATTGGAATACATACTTGTGAAATAAGGCATTGCACAGTTAGCGTAGCTGTCCTTGAGGATAAGCACGTTTTCTTTTTTCTGTGCATTATCCGACTTTATCTCTACCATTGAATAGTTTCCGCCGAGGAAAGTGGAGTATTTGTCCTTCTTGTCCTCAAAGGAGCTGTCAAACAGAGTGTCGGTAGTTTCGTTCCTGTTAGCATCGGTGTATTTCACGGTGAGCTTGTTGTTTTTATCGGTGAACAGCTTCATAGTTTCCTTGTCCGCAAATGCCGTAGGAGCTTTTGAATAAAGCGTTCCCAGGAAGCCCGAAAGCTCCTTTACGCTGTAATCAGCCTTCAGCTCATCTTCTCCGAGAAATTTCATAAAGCCGTCAAATGCCACCCTTGCACCGTCAGAGGTCCAGTGGTGGTCTGTCTTGTAGAACACCTGTGTGCCGTCCTTAGCGGCATCTTTAAGTTCCTGCATCGGGCAGTAGAACTTTACGCTGCTGTCAAGTCCCTGCTTTATCCTGTCGATAGTTTTCTGCTGATCCTGCGTTGTGTTCACGTCAGGCAGCTTATCGTTCATAACGCTTATGCTGTTGGGTATCAGCAGCAGACTGATATCCTTTCCGGGACAAAGCTCGGCAAGATCGTTTATGCAGCTGATGTTCTTTTCGACCTGTGCGGTATTTTCCTTGTAATTCTGCAGGTAGTAGCCGTCCTTACCAAAGTATACGCCGTTTTGCAGGTCATGCATCAGCAGCCTTTCGGTATCCGTTTTCAAGGTAACAAGCTCGTCCTTGAAAGGCAGCTGGTCGGACATATACTTTTCAAGCCCGTCGGTAAAAGCGCCTTCCTTCAGGTTTTTCCATGAAAACTCGGGGAACTGAGCAAGGCTGCGGTTCTCCATTTCTGAGAACTCACGGTCTTTGAGCAGAAAGGTCCATACGCAAAAGCCGAGTATAAATATCAGGAACACGCTGACCATAATGATCTGCGAGATACGCTGTGTTTTTTTGCTCATTACGGTCACCTCCTAAAACCTGAAATACAAGAACGGGTTGAACGAATTTCCTGCGAGGTATGCAGTGGAAAGCACCAGTATACCCAGAACCATAAGCGGCTGCAGCACGCAGCTGTAAGCTGCCGGGAGAGCCTTCTGAACGAGGCTTCCGAGCTTTTTGATAAGCGGCGTGGAGGTCACGATCAGGATAATGAATGTAACGGCATAAGCTGCCAGCCATGCGACTGCCTGGTGATTTATAAAGCTGATTCCCGATAATCCGAACATATTCTTAAAGTTTTGCGTGAGCTTTCCGAAATCCTCAAATGCGAAGATACCCCAGCCTATGACTATAAGTATCAGCGCATAGATGTGTGCAAATACCTTAGGTATCTTTTTGATCGCTTTGAGCAGGAACAGCTTTTCGCAAAGCAGGATCACTCCGAAGTAAACGCCCCAGATCATAAAGTTCCAGTTTGCACCGTGCCAGAAGCCCGTAAGGAACCACACGATCATGATATTCACGCACTGTCTGAGCTTGCCCTTGCGGTTTCCGCCGAGCGGGATATAAACATAATCCCTGAACCAGCTTGAAAGCGAGATGTGCCATCTTCTCCAGAATTCCGTGATAGAATCGGAGATATAAGGGTAGTTGAAGTTTTCCAGAAAATCAAAGCCGAACATCTTTCCAAGTCCGATTGCCATATCCGAATAGCCCGAAAAATCAAAATAGATCTGGAAAGTGTAAGCTATAATGCCCATCCAGGAAGCAACAACGCTCATTTCGCTCTGCGGTGTATTGCTTATGGTATCAAAAAGGAAGCCGATGTTATTTGCCAGCAGTACCTTTTTGCCAAGACCAATTGCAAAGCGCTTTACGCCTGCGGAGAAGTTATCCAGCGTTTCCTTTCTCTGTGCCAGCTGCTCGGCAACGTCCTTATATCTTACGATAGGGCCTGCGATAAGCTGAGGGAAAAGCGCAACGTATGTGCCCAGTGCAAGATAATTCCTCTGCGCTTTGACATCGCCTCTGTAAACATCGATAACATACGAAAGCGTCTGGAAGCTGTAAAATGAGATACCGATAGGCATCACTATATCCAGCTTGTCGATATTGCTGCCGAAGATATCGTTGGCAGTTGTAATGAAAAAGTTAGTGTACTTAAAGAACAAAAGCAGTCCCATATTCCACAAAACAGCAACTATCAGCGAGAGCTTGGGCACCCAGGGCTTTCTGCCTTTTTTGGTCTTATCCGCTGCAAGTCCCGTTATATACGCCACTATCGTGGAGAGTACCATCAGGAACACATATATCGGTTCGCCCCAAGCATAGAACACAAGGCTGAATGCAAACAGTATCAGGTTGCGTATCTTTTTAGGTGCGATATAATACAGCAATAAAACGGCAGGCAGGAACAAAAACATAAATACAGTGCTTGAAAAAAGCATCTAATCTATCACCATACCTTGAAAAAATTACTCAAAAAACACGAAAGAGCCATGCTGCGCTGCATTTTTTACAGCCCAGCATGACCTTAAAAACAAGTATATTATCCGATTATCTCTTTAGCCTTGCTGCTGTCATCGGAAAGGCTGAGGAAAACGTAGTTGCCTTCAACTTTCAGCACAGGATCGTTGAGCTTGGTCATTTCAGCGGGAACGTAATCCTTGAAAGCGGTCTTCTGATTCTCTATACGAGTCTTGAGAGCGCTCTCGATCTCCTTAGCGGAATTCTCGTCCTTTGCCTCGAAGCAGTCGATCTCGTTAGCGGAAGCACCGGAAGCGTCTACAAAGCAGACAGCCTTGGTATAAAGGTCAGGCTTAACGCCGATCATCTTCTCGATCCTCTTATCGTCATACTGAGTCATAGTGCCCTTTATCTTTTCATCAAGAGCATCCTTGAGGCTGTTTGCGATAGCGGAAATATCCTTTGCGGTCTTTTCCTTGGTCTCAACAGCTGTTGTGCTTGCGCTGCTCTTGCTTGAGGCATCAGCTGTGCTTGAGCTGCTGCCGCAGGAAGCAAATGCCATGCTGGTAATGATCGCAGCTGCCATTACGGCACATATTACTTTTTTTGATCTCATGATTTCATCTTTCCTTTCCTTGATTATCAGGTTTCGTCTATTATATAGTTCAACCAATACTTGCAATACTCTATCGTCATGTGGATACCGTCGGTACTTGCGTCCTCGGGCAGCTTTCCGTCCTTATCCTTGACTGCGGCATCGCACTGCAGGTAAGTGCAGTTGTTCTGCTCGGCAAATGTCTTGATATAGCGGTTGAGCTTTTCAACGTTGGTATTATTTATTGCATCTCCCTGAGCATCTCTTGATGCGGTAACGGGAAGTATTGATTCAACGTATATTTTTGCATCGGGGCTGTATTCACGCACCTTATCCACGAGCTGTTTATAAAGCCCGATAAAGTTATCATAATACGGCCAGCCCATTTCGTTCGTTCCGAAGTTTATAAAGACACGCTTGAATTTGTGTCCCTGTGCGAGCGCATCAGCAACAGTTCCCATATTGCCGTTGTCAAGTGCTATCGCCTGGGTCTCAAACACTGTCTGTATATTCAGACCTATGCTGCAATAGAAAGTCGCTTTCGGTTTATCGCAGATATTGAACAGTCCTACCGTTCGTGAATCTCCTATAAACAGCGCATCATCAAGCTCATCTTCGGTATCCTTTGCCTGCGCATAGGGGTGTGCATTTGGATCGGCAGGCTGGCTTGATGCCGATGAGGAGCTGTCGGGTGCCGGCTGTGAGCTGCTATCGCCCGGTACGCTGCTTTCATTCCCTGCCTGTGAGGAGCTTTCTGACTGCGATGATGAAGCCTGTTCTTCAGCTTTTTGCGAGCTGCTGTCGGAGGAGGTGAAAAACGCAGTTTTAGTTCCTGCCGAATGTATTATCCAACCGACTGCGAAAACGACGCACAAAAGGCAGCAAAGCGAAACGAAGTTTTGCTGAAGGCGCACTCTTGACCGTTGTCTGCGCCCTTTATTGTTTTTCGCATCCATATTCATTATCCTTTTGGCATTTCAATTTCACATATACGGCTATTATACCACATCAAACTCACTTTTTCAAGTATATTCAGCAATATTTTTAATTTTTTATCCTTTTTATATAAACTCGGCAAAATACAAATATGTTTTTATGTTAGTATGCCAAATCAAAGGCAGATATGCAGCGGGATGTCCGCTTTTGCAGGCAAAACAGAAAAAAGCGCACAAAGCGCCTTTCTGCTGTATGATCATTCATTGCACATTGCAAGAAAATCCCCTATGCGCTGTGCTATCTCGGAAACGGGCAGCCCGACGACGTTGTAATACTCGCCCTCTATCCCTTTAACGAGCAGTGAGCCAAGCCCCTGTATCCCGTAAGCGCCTGCCTTATCGAGCGGTTCGCCGCTGCGGCAATAAGCGTTTATGTCCTCTTCCGACAGCTGATGGAAGGTGACCTTTGTAGCAGCCGAGAATGAGAGATATTTCTTTTTGTAGCCTATCGTCACGCCGCTGATCACAGTGTGTGTCCTTCCCGAAAGTGCACGCAGCATCCTTGCAGCGTCCTCCTCGTTGAGCGGCTTGCCGAAAATGGCGTTATCGAGCACAACTATCGTATCGCAGCCTATAACCACGCTGTTTTCGTAGATGTCAGCGATATAGCGGCATTTCAGGTCTGAAAGGAATTCGGCTGCCTGTGTGCTGCTGACTCCTGCGGGGAGCTTTTCGTCAACATCGGGCGGTATCACCCTGAATGTCGGGCACAAAAGGTTTAAAAGCTCCTTTCTCCTTGGTGAAGATGATGCAAGGATAACATCGTATTCTCTGAGTGTTTCTCTTATAGTCAATGACATTTTCTGTGATCCTTTCTTAAAAATAGCTTTTTGTAAATCAACAAAAACAGGCGGAATTACCGCCTGTCGTTATTTTATCATCACAGCTTGCTTCCGCACTGTGAGCAGAAAGCAACGTTTGCAGCCTCTTTGTGACCGCACTGCGAGCAGAAAATAAATTCCGCAGCAGCAGGTGCCTGTGTTACAGGATCAGCCTCGGGCTTGTTCTCGCTGATGACAGCCTGAGCTTCAGCAGCTTCGTTTGTAACTTCCTTGACCGGTATAGGTTCCTGCGGAGCCTTCTTCTCAGCAGCAGGTGCTTCGTGAGCCGGCTGCTCGGGCTTTACAGCCTCAGGTACAGGAGGTACCGGCGGAACATCAGGCATTGGCGGAACAGGCGGAACAGGTGCTGCCTGTGGCTGCGGCTGTGCAAAGCCGCCGTTTGCGCCCGGAACCATGTTCTTATTTGGGTTTGAAGGCGAATTGCCTGTAGAAGCGGGGTTGAATGTGCTGTTGTGAGGCTGAGCAAAGCTGTTGACAGGTGCAGGCTGAACAAAACCGCCGCCCATGCCGCCGTTCATAGTGTTCATGCCATTCATGCCGTTCATGCCGTTCATGCCGTTCATGCCGCCCATGCCGTTCATATTATTCATATTGTTCATAGGTGATATATCAGGCTGTTTTGTGCCGCAGGAAGGGCAGAATGTAACTGCAACAGGTATCTGTGCCTGGCAGTTTGTGCACAGCTTGATACCTCTGAGAGTGTTGAGGTTAGTATTGAGCTGCTGGAGTCTTGCAAGGCAGTCATCGATATTCTGGCAGGTGTTTTTAACATACTGGTCATCTATCTGATCCTTGAGGTTGAGCTTAACGTGTCTGCCAAGGTCCATATAAAGCTCATTTATCTGGTTGTGAGTCTGCTGTATCTGATCGTTTACCGCTCTTTCCTGCGGATTTGTGTTAGAGAAGAATCCCATAATAGTCACCTCATAGTAATAGTTTAACAAAGCATGATTTTAGTGATATAACCTTAATAGTTATACACATTTAATTTTAAACACCGTAAATAAAAAAGTCAAGACATATACAGGATACGTCTTGACTTTTCGTCACTTTAAACAATTTTAAAACCGATAAACGAGCACATTACACATAGCCTACCACGGCTTGAAGAATTTTGCGGAGTACAGACCCGAATCAAGATTGAGGCATACCTGCATCGACTCGAACCAAGCTATCGTACCGCAGATCTTAGGTGAGTAGTAATAAACCGCACCGTTTGTGTTGTCCTCGCCGTTGAGTGCCCTTCTGCAGCAGTTGATAGTGCTCTGGTTAGGCTTCGTTCTCTTGTTGTAGTAATTGCTTATCGAATCGAACTGTCCGCCTGCGGTAAGAACAGCCTTGATATTCTTTGCATAAGCAAATCTTGGTGATTTTACTCTGTTGATTATAACATTTGCCACAGCTATCTTGTAAGGCTCGGGGCAGTTGCCTACCTCAGCCTGAACTACATAGCACATCATGTCAAACTCCTCAGCTGTGTAGCTTATCTTTGGTGAGTTGTAAATGGTCTTTGCCGCAGCTGTCGTATTGGCAGCTTTTTTGGTGGTAGCTGCTGTTTTTGCAGCTGTCTGTACAGCCTTGGTAGTCATTCTTGTGGTTGTTGCCGCAGCAGTTGTTGTAACAGGAGCAGCAGTAGTTGTAGTTGTCGGAGCTGCTGTTGTTGCAGAGGTGGTCGTAGTAGTCTGCTGAGCGGTAGCTACCTGATAAGCACCTATTCCTGCTTTGCGGAAGCTGAAATTAGTGGAATATGTAGCCGTTGTTTCGCTGCTTTCTGTGGCAGATGTTGCAGCCGTAGTTTCGCTTACGCTGGTAGTCTGCTCGGGTACGCTTTCCTCGCTCGTTTCAATGGAGCTTCCCGAAAAAGCGAAAACTCCTGCTGTACCGATAGTAAGTGCGAGCACCGAAGCTAAGGTAACAAGTATTCCTGTTTTTGACTTTCTGACAGAGGGCTTTGTGCCCTTATCACTGCTTTTCATTATATATCACATAACCTTTCCGACAGCCGCTTATTCATTTCGGCTGCCATTTTTGCGCTAACTGCGCCATATTTCATACCCTTTCGGGCAAGATATGCTGTTTTAAAAATCCCAGCCGTAGTAGACCTTTTTGTTGCCCAGCTTGTTTTTCCACACAGCAGGGAAGTATATATCGCCGTCGGCTTTTGCTTTGTACGAATCGACTATCTTATCTAAATCGTCCTGCGCCGTCAGCTTTTTGGCAACTATCACCCACCTTATGCCGAAGCACTCGTCCGAGCAGGTGGACAGCGTGATGTATTTATCCTTTTCGGTACAATTTATATTGCTTGAATACCACGAACGTTTTCTTACTTCGGTTATCCATTCGTTGAAATCGGTATCCTTCTCACTGAAATCGGCAGCTCCCCAGTATCTGAACAGTGTACCGTTATCCGAAGCCTCGGTGATGTTTGAAATAAAGCATCCCACGATAGCGTACTTCTGATTTGTGCTGTCATAGAGGCTGTTGAAAACGATAACGGGGTTTTTCTTCAGAAAATCAACGCCCTGCTTATACTCGTGTATATGTGTCAGCCCTGTGCCGATATAGCCCATGTGGTGACCGTATATCGTGACATTATCAGATGTCTTGTCCTTTTCAAGAGTGCATCTTGAATCGGCAAAGAGCGTGCCTGAAATGCTGTATTTCTTATCAAGGTTCAGGTAAAGATACTCTTTGTTATCCTTGCCCTTAACAACAGCCGTATTGATGAACGGGTCGCCCTTGCTGTCGGTATGCGTTGGTATCGAAAGCCAGCCGACAACGTCCTTGTTCTTTCCCAGCAGTTTGTTTGCCCACGGCTGAAGCTCTCTCACCTCGGGTGCAGGTGCAGCTGCTGAGCCGTTTTGCTGTGCACTTGGCTGTGCAGGCTGGGCAGGTGCATCGGCGAGTGTCGGTGCAAGCTCCTGCATCTCTTTCAGATAGCCTTCCTCAGTTCCTTTATCTTTAAGGAAAAGACCGAGCTGAACGAGAGAGATTATAAATACAATTACCGAGAACAGAAAAATGATCTTTCTGAGCTTTTCGTTTCTGCTGTCTTTTTTCAGCGGCAGAAAAAATTCCTTAATGCCTTGTGCAAGGCTTCCCGAACTGCGCTGTGCCATATCATTTATCCTTTTCCTGTGCAAACAGCTCCAGCACCATTTCAAGAGCTTTCAGCGAGGATATCCTTCTCACCGTTTCTCTGTCGGGCTTATCTGCGAGCTGATACACCTTCAGGTCTCTCACTATTTCCTTATCCTTTGCCGCAACGCTGACATAAACCGTGCCTGCGGGCTTTTCCTTGCTAAAATCGCCCGGTCCCGCTACGCCTGTTACTGCAATTGCGACATCTGCACCGAAAAGCTCAAGAGCACCCCTGCTCATTTCGCTCGCTGTCTGCGCAGAATAGACGGTATACTTTTCAAGTGTTTCGCTTTTCACTCCCAGCAGCTTCTGCTTTATTTTCTCGCTGTAAGAGCAAACTCCTCCGAGAAAGATATTTGAAGCCCCGGGGACTGATGTTATCATCTGGCTAATCATTCCGCCCGTACAGCTTTCGGCTGTACACAGCGTTTTTCCCGTCTTTATCATATATTTTACAACACTTTCGGATACAGTGTCAATAGTTTTTGTTACCGATTTGTCATTTTTACGAATCTGCATTAAAAAACCACTCCCTTTTGTTTCGATTTGCACATAAAATGACATTGAATTGTTACCTGTTTGTTAATTTTCGATCCCGGATAACTATTCCGGTTTTTCTGAGGAAAATAAAAATGCGGTCATGATATAACCGCATTGTAACTTTTAAAGCTTCATTTTTTCTCGCTAAGCGAACTGAATATCCGCATTTGCCCCGTCATTCGAGCCTTATCATCTTTACGCTCGTGTTTTCAACAGCCTTATTTATCATATCCTCCCAGTCAAAGCGTGACTGAGCGGTGATGACTGCGCCAAGCTCGGGGCGTGTTTTTGGGTGCTTGGGCGTGAAAACTGTGCAGCAGTCCTCGTAGGGCAGGATAGATGTTTCAAAGGTATCTATCCTGCGTGCTATCTCGATTATCTCGGTCTTGTCAAGTCCTATGCACGGGCGGAAAACAGGTATCCTGCAGGCAGCATCGGTGCACACCATCGCATACATCGTCTGGCTTGCGACCTGCCCGAGACTTTCGCCTGTTACAAGTGCCTGTGCTCCCTCTTTTTCGGCAATTCGCTGAGCTATCTCCATCATCAGCCTGCGCATAAGTATAGTGAAATACTCCTCGGGGCATTTGTCACGCAGCGTTTCCTGTATCTCGGTGAAAGGTACACAGTGGAAGCGTATATCACCGCAGTAATCCGTGATTATCTTAGCGAGCTTTTCTACTTTCAGCTTTGCTCTTTCGGAAGTGTACGGGGGTGCTTCAAAATGAACAGCATCTATAACTGCGCCACGCTTAGCCATCATATAGCCTGCAACTGGTGAATCTATTCCTCCCGAAAGCAGCAGCAGAGCCTTTCCGCTTGAACCTACCGGGATACCGCCTGCGCCGTTGATGCTTGCCGCATGGATAAATGCGTTATGCTCTCTCACCTCGACCGTTACGGTAACATCGGGCTGGTGAACGTCAACTGTCAGGTGCGGGAATGTGTTCAGCAGCTTTGCGCCAAGCTCGGTGCATATCTCGGGGCTTTTGTAAGGAAACAGCTTGTCGCTGCGCTTAGCCTCTACCTTGAAGGTCCTTGCTGCGAGCATATCCTCGGTGATATACTCAATGCTGTCATTAAGAATAGACTCCATTGTTTTTTCTACCACGCAGCAGCGGCAGAGCTTGATTATGCCGAATATTTTTGAGAGCCTGTCCACTACCTCGTCAACGTCTATGCTCTCGTCCATCGGCTCGACATAAACTGTTGACTGAGCCTTGGTTATCCTGATATCTCCGAACTTTTTCAGTCTGCGGCGTATGCTTTTCATCATCATTGATTCAAAGGTGCTCTTGTTCAGACCTTTGAGGGCTATCTCGCCGTATTTGCAAAGTATTATCTCTTTCATTTTCATCTTTCCTTTTCATTATGTTTGTTGTCGCCGATATAGTACCTTGCCAGCGCACAGTCGAACTTTTCCAGATAGTGTGTGTAGTGCTTCGGGAAATCTCTGATCTGCGAGCTGTCATTTGGGTTGAAATGATATATGAACTCTTTGAGAATGTTCTGATAGCAGCGGGTTATTATCTCGGTAAGCATCTCGCACCTGCTGCCTGCAAGCGTTTCCACTGCAATACACAGGGTATTGAACCTGTCCGCACGGAAGCTGTCCCGTTCGTGCAGATAGAATAAAAAGCTGTCATTTGCAGCAGCGTAGTTATCGTTTACGATCTTTAATGCCTCGTCCTTTGTCATTGCTTTATCCTCGCAAGGCTGCCCTGCGCCTCGGCTATGGCTTCAAGCAGCGTGTCTATGTCCTGTTTGGTCGTTTGGGTGGAAATGCTGATGCGAAGCACGCTGTCAGAGAGCTTTTCGGGAACGTGGAACTCTTTTATCACCGAGCTTTTCTTACCCTTTGAGCAGGCAGAGCCGCTTGAAACGAATATGCCCTTTTTCTCAAGAAAATGCAGCAGCACTTCTGATTTCAGCCCCTGTACCGCAATGCTGGTTATGTAGGGCGAGCCGCCGATGAGATTAACGCTCACTCCTTCGTTTTCGCCGCATTTTTGCACAAGATGCTTTTGTACCTCACGGGCGGCTTCAAGGCTGCTTTCCACCTTGCCCGAAAGTGCTTTGACAGCAGCGCCGAAGCCGCATATAAGCGGAACCGATTCTGTGCCCGAGCGTGCGCCGTTTTCCTGTCCGCCGCCGAGCATGAACGGGGGAAGATGCACGCCGTTTTTCACATAAAGCGCACCTACGCCCTTTGGCGCATATATTTTATGTCCGCTCAGTGAGATAAGATCAGCGCCGAGCTTTTTAACCGTAAACGGCAGCTTCATAAATCCCTGAACACAGTCGCAGTGCAGCAGCACCTGAGGGTATCTTTTCTTTATCATCGCAAATGCGCTGCCAACGTTGAAAAGCGCACCTGTTTCGTTGTTTACCAGCATTATGCTCACAAGAAACGTGTCATCGTTCACAGCTGCAAGCACCTGCTGCGGCGGTATCTCGCCGTTTTCATCGGGCGATAGCTTTATGACCTCGCAGCCAAGCTGTTCGAGCTTAGCGATGGGATTTGCAACGCTTGGGTGCTCGACCGTTGTGGTAACAATGCGCTTTTTGCGCTTCCCGTGAGCTGCATAAGCGCCGAAAATGGCGGTGTTGCTGCTTTCGGTCGCACCCGAGGTGAAAATTATCTCCTTGGGCAAAGCGCCGAGCGCATCTGCAACTATCTCCCTTTGCTCGCTTATCAGCATTTCCGCCTCAAGCCCGAGGCTGTGCAGGCTGGAAGGGTTGCCGAAAAGCTCCATTCCTCTCATAACTGCACGGCAAGCATCCTCGCAGGGCTTGGTGGTCGCTGCGTTATCAAGATATATCACAAAGTCCATTCCTTTCTTTATAAAGCGGCATTGCGCAAAGCGTGAGCCGTTCTCGGCATCGCCCTGCAAATACAGCTTAAAACATAAACTAATATATTATATCACAATCGGCTGCAATTTTCAACCGCAAATATCAAGCGGCAGTTTTTTTGGCACTTTTCGCATAAAAACGCTTCAGCTGCGCAAGCTAATGCTGAACGGAGGTATGAAAATGAAATGCTCAAGACGTTGCCTGATAAGGATATTCACTTTCGGGATATTTACGCTGGTGGTGCTGATAGCACGCAATTTCGAGCTGATGGGCGAGGCTGACAGGAGCAGGCTCGCATTAGCTGCAAGCTATTCATCGGCAGTGGAGCAGCTCGCAGACAGCTGCCAGAACATCAGCGAAACACTTGAAAAGGAGCTTTACGCAGGTTCGGGAGATATGCACAGGGAGCTTTCTGTGGAGCTTTACCGTGAGGCGAACGCCGCAAAGGGTGCGCTTTCGCTGCTGCCTGTTGAAAAAACAGGTCTGAACGACACCTACAAGTTTCTCTCGCAGATAGGCAGCTATTCGCTGGCGGTATCGAGAAAGCTGAAAAACGGCGAGCAGGTCTCGCAGAAGGATTACGATAATCTTTCAAAGCTGTATGAATACTCAAAAAAGCTCGCAGATGATATATGGGAGCTGGAAAACTCGGTGAATGCAGGGGAGATAGACCTTGACAGCGCTGACCTGGGGGACCTTGCGGCAAAGGGTGATGTTCCCTCGCTGACAAGCGGTTTTTCCGATCTCAAAGAGAGCTTTGACGATTACCCGAGCCTGATCTACGACGGTCCGTTTTCGGATAACATTATGGAAAAAGAGCCGAAAATGACCAAGGGCGCACAGCAGGTCACTCAGAAAAAGGCACTTGAAAAATGCTGCATGGCTCTGGACGCATCGGCAAACGACCTGACTGTGATAGAAGATGTCGGCGGAAAGATGCCTGCCTGGAGGTTTTCCGACGAGGACAGGAACGTTAGCTGCGAGATAACGAAAAACGGAGGCTTCATCTCCTATTTTCTCAGGGCAAGGCTTGTTGATAAGGAAAAGCTCTCAAACGAGCAGGCGCTGCAGTACGGCGAAAAGTTCCTTGACTACCTTGGGATTCTTTCGATGAAGACCACCTATTATGATATCCACGACGGGATAATGACGATAAACTACGCTTATAATGACCTTGGCACCTGTGTTTACACCGACCTTGTGAAAGTATCCGTAGCAATGGATAACGGCGAGATACTCGGCTACGATGCAAGGGGATTTCTTGTGAACCACACTAAAAGGAGCTACCCGAAAAAGCTGTTTTCAAAGCTGCGTGCACAGGACAGAGTTTCCCCCAAGCTGAAGGTCGAAAGCTCACAGCTGGCAGTTATCCCTACCGGCAGCCTTGAAGAAAAGCTGTGCTACGAATTCAAATGCAAGGCGCAAAACGGCAGGAACGTGCTTGTTTACCTCAACGCCGAAACGGGCGAGGAGGAGCAGATACTTCTGCTGGTAGAAACGCCCACAGGCACGCTTACAGTATGATATTGAGAGGAGAATGAAAATGGATCTTTGCAGTTCAAAAACAAGAGAAAATCTTATGAGGGCTTATGCGGGCGAAACGCAGGCTCGTGAAAGGTATGACATTGCACAGGAGAAGCTGAAGGCACAAAAGCAGTTTTTCCTTGCCGACCTTTTCAGGTTCACGGCAAAGCAGGAAAAGGAGCACGCAAGGATATTCTATGAACACCTGCAAAGCGGCTGTGCAGAGCAGACAACGGTAAATGCGCAGTACCCTGTTGACGAGCAAAGCTGCGATACCGCCTGCCTGCTGCAAAATGCCGCAGAGCACGAAAAAGACGAAAGCACCGATATCTATCCCGAATTTGCAAGAACTGCCCGTGAGGAAGGCTTTGCGCAGATAGCGCAGGACTTTGAGAATATCGCAGGCATAGAGAAAACTCACGGCGAACGGTTTGAAAGGTTCGCACAGCTTGCCCGTGAAAACAAGCTGTATTCAAGCGATGAGGGCACGAGCTGGATATGCACCAACTGCGGCTATATCTATCAAGGCACACAAGTTCCTCAGAATTGCCCTGTCTGCCATGGAGAACAGGGTTATTATATCCGTCTTGATATGGCGGACTGGGGCTTGTACAAATAGATGTTCGTGCAGTTGAAAAACAGCGGCATGAACAAAGGCTTTCCCCAAGCGGAGAAAGCCTTTACATATAATATCAGTATGAATACGAACTGCCGCCGATAAATTCTCTTGTGAGCGAATTTGAAGGGATGCTGTCAAGCGATATCCCCATAAGCCCGTTGAGTGCCTCAACTATCGGCTTGAAGCGTTCGTATTTGCTGTCCTGTTCGATCGCTTTTTTCAGCTTGCCCAGCACAAAGCTCTTGTATGCAGGCGCTTCGTACGGTATAAACGAATCGACCGAGTATTCAGCCAGCTTTTTATACGGCATTATGTATTTTACCTCACCTGCCTCAACGCTGTCGAACATATCCAGTGTCGCAGTGATATCTCTGCCCCTGAACAGCACATCTCTGATTATTCTGCGCATAAGCCTTATGTATGCCGGGTCAAGCAGCTTGTCGTCCTCACCCTTCACATCATATTGAAGCCTTGTTCTTACGCTGACGTACATTTTATGAGCCCATTGTGCAGTTGTGCCGGTTATATCCGGGTTCAGCGCATGAGTGCCCTCAAACACAATTATATCGTCCTTTTCACGCTTCAGCTGCGGCCCTTTATGGCGTGACTGGTCTGAAAAGCGAAACAGCGGAAGCGTGATCTCTCTGCCCTTTGAAAGCGCCTCCATGTGTTCCATAAACAGCTCATTGTCGATATGCGCAGGCGATTCAAGGTCGACCTTGCCGTTCTCATCAACAGGGAAGCGCTCCTTTGGCACAAAGTAATTATCCAGCGAGATATTGTAGCTGATTATCCCTCTGTCACGCAGTATCTCTCTTATCTTGATAGCTGTGGTCGTTTTTCCCGAACCTGAAGGACCTGCAAGCAGCACGATAGGTTTGGTATCCTTGGAGTTTTCGATATTATCCGCAATTGAGATCAGGCGCTGCGTATAGTTGTTGTCGCTTTCGTAAATGAATTTTTTCTCGTCCTGCAAAATGCGGTGGTTAAGAGCATTTACATGGAGTATCTTCATACTTTACAGATTCCTTTCGGTAAGATTATTGACGGGAAGAAAAAACTAATCCTCCCACTTGGAGCAAAGATTGTTCAGCGTATCTGTCATCTTTGCAAGCTCCTTATTGGTAAGCCCCGAGCTTTTGTTGATAAGTGCGGTGAGCCTTTCAAGTGATGCAACAAGGCGCTGATAGCTCGGCGAATATCCCTTGGACTTCTTTTCAACAGGTATCGGTGCGGCGTTAACGAACTCGCCCGTGAGTATATCCAGCTCAGCACCGCTGTAAGGAGCGTACGCTTCAAGGCGGTAATCGTTTTTAAGGTGAGCGGTGTACTCATCTGCGATGCTTGCTTCCGAGTGGTTGACAAACACCTTTTTAATGCCCTTAATGCTGCTTATCCAGGCATTGAGCCCGTCAACATCTGCGTGTCCGCTTATTCCGGCAAGCACGAGTATCTCAGCCTTTACGGTTATTTCTTCACCGAACAGCTTAACGGTTTTTGCGCCTTCAACAAGGCTCCTGCCCAGCGTGTTTAGCGCCTGGTAGCCGACAAACAGCACCGTGTTCTCGCTCTTCCACAGATTATGCTTGAGGTGGTGTTTTATGCGTCCTGCCTCGCACATTCCGCTGGCGGAGATGATTATTTTGGGTGTGCTGTTAAAGTTTATCGCACGAGATTCGTCACTTGTGGTCGCAAGGTACAGATCATCAAAGGTTATCGGATTTATGCCCTTGTTTACGAATTCCATCGCTTCCTCGTCAAAGCAGGATTCCTTGTTCTCGATAAATACCCTTGTTGCCTCTATCGCAAGCGGAGAATCGACATAAACAGGGAAGTTAGCATGGTTTTTGATAAGCCCCTCGGCTTTTATCTGCCTCAGGAAATAAAGCAGCTCCTGCGTTCTTCCGACAGCAAATGAAGGGATAACGACATTTCCGCCTCTGTCGAACGTCCTTTGTATCACCTGTGCAAACGCAGTTACATAGTCCTGCACAGGCTCATGCCTCCTGTTGCCGTAGGTGGCTTCCATTATAACGTAGTCCGCCTCGTCAACATACTGCGGATCACGTATCAGCGGCTGTTTGTGGTTGCCTATATCGCCTGAGAATACCAGCTTCCGTGTTTGCCCGTCCTCAGTGAGCCAAAGCTCAATGCTTGAAGAACCCAGCAGATGTCCCGCATCGGTATAGCGCACCCTTATGCCCTCGCAAATTTCTATCTCGCTGTCGTATCCATGCGGCACAAAGCAGGAGATAGCGCCCTCTGCGTCAGCCATAGTATATAGCGGCTCGACCTCTTCCTTGCCTTTGCGCTTGCCCTTTCTTGAACGCCACTCAGCTTCAAACTCCTGTATATGCGCAGAGTCACGCAGCATTATCGAGCAAAGGTTGCAGGTCGCCTTTGTGGCGTGTATCTGCCCCGAGAAGCCGCCTGCATACAGCAGCGGCAGCAAGCCCGAATGGTCGATGTGAGCGTGTGTGAGCAGCACAAAATCTATCACCGAGGGCGGACAGGGGACTTTGGCATTTTCAAAATAGTTTATGCCCTGCTCCATTCCGAAGTCAACAAGGAATTTTTTTCCGCAGGCTTCGATATAAGTGCAGCTGCCCGTTACCTCATGTGCAGCACCGATAAAAACAAGTTTCATAAAGCTCTCGCCTCGATTCTTTTTGATGCTTTAATTATACCACATGACTTTTGCTTTTTCAAGCATTTTGCACAATTTTTATTATAAAGGCGGCATAAAAATGTGCAAAACAATAGCCTGAAAGAAAAAGCCGCATAGATGAAACTCTATACGGCTTCGGCTTGCGGCAAAACCCTATCTGAGTGAAATGCCGGGCAAAAAGTTAATCTGTAAACAACTCTGACCGTCCTGATCAGGGGGCTTTCCGATCGCCCCCTAAAACCCCTTCGGTCACATTTTTTATAGTTTATCGACAGACAAAAGCCGCATAGATAGAATTCTATACGGCTTGTTGATATCAAGTTGTTTTGTGCAGTGTTACAGCTTTATTCCTCTGACTGTGCGAACTGGCTCTCGTGCCTTGTGAAAAAGTCGGTCCTTGGCGGCAGGAATTTGAGCTTGTGGTTTTCGCCCGTGAAATAGGAAACAGGCTCAAAAATGTGCTCCCAGCTCCAGAACTCCTCACCAACGCCGAGATACTCACGCACCTTTTCTGTGCCAAACGGCGCCATCGGGTGCAGCAGTATCGCAGCTATCCTGATGATGTAGAAAATGTCCGCAAGTGCCTGCGAAAGCTCTTCTTTCGACTGCTCGCCCGGCTTGAGTGCCTTTGCCATATACTTGCTTGCGTTCCTGATGTAGCTGTCAAGCACATAAGTGCACTGGTGGAACGCAAACCTTGACATCTGACGCTCGTAATCAAGCACTGCTTTTTTGCCCTCGGCAAGAATCTTTTCGCTCGGAGCATTTGTCGGCAGTACGCCGTCAAGCTCCTTTTGTGCGGTATAGAAAGCCGTTCTGATAATTCTGTTGTAAACATTTGAAAGCAGCAGTCCGTCCTTTACAACGGGATCCTGCTCATCGGCCTTTGCATCGGGGTTGAACGGCTTTGGCATAAAGCTGACAGAACGCTGTCCAAGTCCAAGTCCCAGCCAGTGCATCCTCAGCTGCTCGGGAGTGTAGTAATTCAGCAGCTCATCTGCCATAGGCGGCTTGACTGCGCCTGAGCTTGAAGCCTTTTTATCAAGGAAAAGAATGTGGTGGTTTGCAACTATAACAGGCATTTGCAGCTCGCCGTCGGGAACATCGGCAGTTTTCTTTTCCGCTGCCTGCTGAGCCATCCACATAGCAGGCTCGGCAATACCGTAGAAATAGATGTTATCCTGACCGATGAACTGGAAAACGGTTGCATCCTTCGAGCACCAGTAGTCTTTCCATTCACCCTTGTCCCTGCCCTGAGATTCAAGGTAGGTCTGCGTAAATGAGATAGGTGCCCACAGCGATTCAGGCCAAACCCATACGGTAAGGTCCTCGCCGTCCTTTTCAAATTTCGGCGCAGGCACGCCCCATTCAATATTTCCTGTAAGTCTGAAAGGAACGAGCTTTTTGCCTGTGCGGTATCTTATGCCGTTTGCGGTAAGCACCCTGCAAGCCTGCTCGCAGTCGGCAAGCGCAGTAAATGCGATAGTGAACGAAGGCTTTTTAGGCTCCTCGATATATTTGTGCTGCGGCAGCTGCGCCGTGATCTGCTTGTATTTTTCCTCAAACTCACGCTTAACATAGATCACAGGCGGCTTGAGGAATTCGGATATAGTTTTCCACACAACAGGGCGTATATCCTTGCGCTTCTGCATTTTTTCCACCCACTCCTGCAGCAGCTTCTCGTAGTCCGTCAGCTTGAAGTACCAGTTGGTGACAGGCTTCATCGTCGGCTTTTCGCCTGTCAGCGTGCTTATCGGGTCAACGAGGTTCTCGGGCATATACTGGTGTCCCATATCGCACTCGTCTGCGTAGCCTTTTTCCGAGGTGCAGCCGTCAACGGGGCATTTGCCCACTACCTGTCTTCCGTTGAGGAAAACGCCTGCTTTCTCGTCAAAAAACTGCATTGTAGATATTTTTTCAAGCTGTCCCTTTTCAAAAAGGGAGGTGAGGAATTCCTTGGTGAATTCAGCGTGGATCTCCTTGCTCCTGTCAAGTCCCGAAGCGGCAAACAGGTTAGGCTTTATCGCATATTTTTCAAGTGTCTGCGCCTGCTTGTTGTGGTTTGAGCGCACAAAGTCCTCAAGGCTGCCCTCAAACTCGCCGTCCTCGACTTTTTTTCTCCAGCCCTCTGCTATCGGTGAACCGTAGCAGTCTGTGCCTGTTACGAAAATAACATTTTCACTGCCTATCCTGTCACGCAGGAACCTTGCATAAGTATCCGCAAACACGAGCATACCGCCGACATGACCGAAGTGCAGCTCCTTGTTGCCGTATGGCATACCGCCTGTTATAACAGCTCTTTTGGGGAACTCGGGGCGTGGTATCTCAAAATTGCGTTTGTCTTTCTTGTTTTCTTCCATTTACTCATTATCCTTTCCAAGCTCCTCAGCAGGAAGAGCAGGTGCAAATTTTTTCTTGTAGACCGTTGTGGTCACGACCGCAAAGAATATCCCAAGCAGCGTGCCCGCAATAACATCGGTAGGGTAGTGTACGCCGAGATAAAGCCGTGACAGCGCCATAAATATGCTGTAACACAAGGCAGGTATCCCGTATCTTTTCGGCAGCAGCAGAAATACAACGAACATACACCCGAATGCAGCCGATGAATGTCCCGACGGGAACGAGGAATCGCTCAGCTTGCTCACCAGCGGTTCAAGCCCGTCTATTGCGTTGTAAGGCCGTGTTCTGCCGACAATGTGTTTTATCAGTCCGCTCACAAGCGCCGAGCTTGCCAGCGATATGGCTATCACATACCCTTGCTTGCGGTATTTCGGCCATATCATAAACAGCAGCGCCACAGCTATCGAGAACTCTCCGTGGTTGCCTATCAGGGCAAACAGCTTTGTTATAGGAGTCAGTATCGGGTTTCTTATGTTGTCCTGTATCCACAGCAGAACATCTGCTTCCCAGCCCATCAGCAACCCTCCCTACCGACAGGGGAGATGTGCCAGATATTCTCGGCGTAATCCTTTATCGTCCTGTCTGAGGAGAACTTGCCTGCGCTGCACATATTCAGCCAGCATTTTCTTGCAAACTTCAGCTCGTCCCTGAAATCGCTGTTGCATCTGAGCTTTATGTTCACATAGTCCTCAAGGTCGCCCACAACATAGTAGTGGTCGGGAACGTGCCAGCTCGCACCGTCGGTCAGTGCCTTGTAAAGCTCCTTAAAGCTGCCCTCGCAGTCCGAAGGCACACCGCCGTCATCAAACGAGCCGTCTATCAGCTTTTCAAGAACTCTGCCTATCTTTTCGTTTTCAAATATCAGCTTTCTCGGATCGTATTTTGGCATTATCTCGCTGAGCTGCTCAACTCTTGCGCCGAAGATGTAGTTGTTTTCCTCGCCTGCTTCCTGAGCTATCTCAACATTAGCACCGTCATAAGTCCCCAGCGTAACTGCACCGTTGAGCATCAGCTTCATGTTGCCCGTTCCGCTCGCCTCGGTGCCGGCAGTGGAGATCTGCTCCGAAACATCTGCCGCAGGAACGAGCTTTTGCGCATAGGAAACGTTGTAATTCTGTACAAAAACGACCTTGATAAGATCCCTTGTCGCTTCATCAGCCTGCACCATTTTGCCTATCTCGCCGATCAGCTTGATTATAGCCTTTGCTCTGCGGTAGCCCGGCGCTGACTTAGCGCCGAAGATGAACGTTGTCGGGGTGAAATCCTTTATCGTGCCGTCCTTTATGCCAAAGTAGATGTAGATTATCGAAAGTGCGTTCAGCAGCTGCCTTTTGTATTCGTGCAGCCTTTTTATCTGAATATCAAATATCGTGTTCTCGTCTATCTCAACGCCGTCATGCTGCTTTATGTACATTGCCAGCTGAGCTTTTTTGGTGCGCTTTATCGCAATGAAACGGCGCAGCACATTTTCGTCGTCAGCGTATTTTTCAAGTTCCCTTAGCCTGTCAAGATCCTTTATCCAGTCATCGCTGCCGAGCAGCTCGGTTATCAGAGCAGAAAGCTCCTTGTTGCAAAGTGCGAGCCAGCGCCTTTGGGTAATGCCGTTGGTCTTGTTCTGGAATCTCTCGGGGTAAAGCTCATACCACGCTTTAAGAGCATCTTTTTTAAGGATCTCTGTGTGGATCTCAGCCACACCGTTGACGTATGACGAAACGTAAATAGCCATGAAAGCCATGTTGACCTTGCCGTCCGAAACGGGCTGTATCTTTGCGATGTCCTTTTTATCCATGCCTTTGGCATACATATCTCTGATAAATCTTTCGTTTATCATCAGAATGTAAGTGTAGACCTCGGGCACAGTTGATTCAACGAGCGAGCAGTCCCATTTCTCCAGCGCCTCAGCCATTATGGTGTGGTTGGTGTAATTGAATATCCTGTGTGCTTTTTCAAACGCCTCATCAAACTCGTACCCCTCGCAGACGAGCTGCCTTATAAGCTCGGGTATGGCAATGACCGGGTGAGTATCGTTTAGCTGTATAGTGACATACTTTTCAAGCTCATCAAGGCTGCCGAAACGTGCTTTGTGCTTTTTAAGCGCATCGGTCACCGAGGCTGCCGAGAAGAAATATTCCTGCTCCAGCCTGAGCTTTTTGCCCTCGCTTGTGTTATCGTTCGGGTAAAGCACACGGGAGATGTCCTCAGCGGAATTTATCTCAGCCTGCGCACCCGAATAGTCGCCGTCGTTGAACTTGTTGAAATCAAATCCGCCTACCGCTTCGGCCTGCCACAAGCGCAGGTTGCCGATATTGTCAGTGCCGTAGCCGATTATCGGCATATCATAAGGCACAGCCTTGACGCTGCGGTCGCCGTAGCTGATAACAACGCTGTCCTGTTCGCAGCGCTTTGACCAGGGATCGCCGTATTTCGTCCAGTCGTCAGCTTCTTCTTTCTGGAAGCCGTCAACGATCTTCTGCTTGAAAAGACCGTATTTATATCTTATCCCGTAGCCGTCCAGCGGAAGATCAAGTGCCGCTGCCGAATCGAGAAAGCAGGCAGCAAGTCTGCCCAGACCGCCGTTTCCAAGTGCAGCGTCTTCGATGTCCTCAAGGTCGTCAAGGCTTCTGCCGTGAGCGCCCAGCTCAGCCTCTATTTCATCGTAAAGTCCTGCGCACAGGATATTGTTGTGCACCGCACGTCCCATCAGGAATTCCATAGAAAGATACATCGCACGTCTGCCCGAAAGGTGCTTTTCAACGCTTTGGGAATGTCCCTGTGAGATGTGTTCCATCACCGCCGCCGAAACAGCCTCGTGCAGCTGCCAGTCGAGCGCATTCTCGATCGTGGTGCTGTATTTGCGCATAAGATCGCTAACGATCGCCTGTTCAAAATTCATTTTATCCATCATTTCAGTCCTTATCCTTTTTTTCAGCTTTATCCTTGCTGCTCTTGTCGGAGCCTTTTTCTTTTTCTTTCTCTTTCTTTTCCTTTTCCTTTTCGTCCTTGTCCTCGTCGGGCTGCCCGCATTTGCATCTTCCGTAAAGCTGCGTAAGCTCAGCGAGCTTCTTTGCCAGCGCATCGGTCAGCTCGTCCATGCTTTCAAGCCGCCACTGCCAGTTTCCGCCGAGAGTTGAAGGCGTGTTCATCCTTGCCGAATTATCAAGCTGCAGCAGATCCTGCATCTGCGTTACCGCCGTCTGCGAAACGCTTGCCCAGCACAGCTTTATCATCGCCCACGGCACATCTGCATTTTTTGTAACGCCGAGATAGTCCTTGCAGTGCTTTGCCGTTTTTTTATCTGCGCCTGCTATCCAGCCTGCGATAGTTTCGTTATCGTGAGTGCCCGTGTAGCATATACTGTTGCTGTTTTTGAAGTTGTGCGGAAGATAAACGTTGTCCGCACCGCTCCCGAATGCAAATTCCAGCACCTTCATTCCCGGGTAGCCGCTCGCATCGAGCATTTTGGTGACTTTCTTTGTAAGGAAGCCGAGGTCCTCAGCGATTATGTCAATGCTGCCCAGCTGCTTGTTTATTTCCTTGAACAGCTTCATATCAGGGCCTTTGCGCCACTGTCCCTTGCGGGCGTTCTTTGCACCGTAAGGTATGCAGTAGTAGCTTTCAAATCCACGGAAATGGTCTATTCTTATCGTGTCATACAGCTTTGATGCCGCACCTATCCTTTCCACCCACCAGCGATACTTTTTCTTCTCCATATAGTCCCAGCGGTAAAGCGGATTGCCCCACAGCTGACCGTCCTGTGAAAAAACATCGGGCGGACAGCCTGCTACCTCGATAGGCTTTTTCTCCTTGTCAAGATAGAAAAGCTCCGGCTGTTCCCATACCTCAACGCTGTCATAAGCAACATATATCGGTATATCTCCTATTATGCGTATGCCGTTTGAGTTGGCGTATTTTTTCAGCTTATCCCACTGCTGATAGTATTTATACTGAACAAAGCACCAGAAATCAATGTCGTTGGCATATTCCTTCAGTGCGCTTTTCAAAGCCTTCTGCTTGCGCATCTTCAGCGCATCGTCCCACTCATACCACGCTTTGCCGCCGTTTGCGGTCTTTAACGCCATGAACAGTCCGTAGGTGTATATCCAGTCAAGGTTCATCAGTATGAATTTGCGAAAGCCCTTTTCTGTCTTTTTGCGGAAACGCTTGTGAGCTATTCTGAGTACCTCAAAGGTCTTTTCGTATATCAGCGCATAATCCACCTTTGTCTTGTCGCTTCCCCAGTTTATTTCCTTGTACTCCTCAGCTTTCAGGTAGCCCTCGTCCTCAAGAGCTTCAAAGTCGATGAAATAAGGGTTGCCCGCATGAATGGAAAAACTCTGGTAAGGCGAATCGCCGTAGCTTGTCGGCGAAACGGGAAGTATCTGCCAGCAGCTCTGCTTTGACTTTACAAGAAAATCCACAAAGCCGTAGGCTTCCTTACCGAGCTTGCCTATGCCGTAATCGTTCGCAAGCGATGAGATGTGCATAAGAATGCCGCTGTTGCGCATAGTTTTTCTCTCCTTTCGTTCAAAAGAATACGCTTAGAATAATTATACACCATTTTTTGTGTTTTGGCAATAGCAGCAGGGCTTTTTTCTTTGTGATTATGTGAGATATTTCTATTGACAAACAGTGCTTTGTTGTGTAGAATTATAATGTAAGGTGTCGGGAGAGCCCCGACGCACCTTTTTCATATCGAAAGGGCAGATAGAACTATATGGATATTACCCAGCGTATATGGCTTGCAGTCATTATCTGCGTCGTGCTGACGCTGCTGATAGGCTTTTTCACCGCCTGCGAGGCTGCTGCGGTGGAGCTGACAGAGGTAAGGCTGAAAAAGCTGCTTGCCGATAACAATAAAAAAGCACGCACGCTTACGGCTCTGCTTGAAAAGCCGGGCAGGTTCGTTTCGGCAAATGTCATCTCACGCTCGTTTATGCTTGCGGCTGTTTCGGCGGTAAGCACTTATTATTTATACCCGACCTTTAAAAATGCGTTTCTGCGCTGGTTTTATATAGACTCGGTCACAAGCGCAGGCTATTACGGCGTTTGTGCGCTCAGCTTTGCACTTGCGGTGCTTGCGGTCGTAACAGCTGTAACGGTGCTTGCGGTGAATATCCCCAGAAGGCTTTGCACCTCGGGAAAGATAGGCGAGCGCTTTATTCTGCGTTCGAGCGGAGTTTACAGCCTGTGGATAGGCATTTTTATGCCTGCGGTGAAGCTGGTGGAGGTCATCGGCGCAGTGGTGCTGAGAGCTTTCGGCGTAAAGAATGCTTCACAGCAGGACGCTGTTACCGAGGAAGAGATAATGATGATGGTCGATGCCGTAAATGAAACGGGCGGTATCGAGGAAAGCCAGGCTGAGATGATAAATAATATCTTCCAGTTTGACGACATAGACATAAAGGACGCTATGACGCACCGCACCGAGATAATCGGCGTGGAGGAGGGCGAGGACATAAAGCAGGTGATAAGGCTCGCCATAGATGAGGGAAAATCACGCCTGCCGGTGTATACCGAAAATATGGATAATATATGCGGAGTGGTGTTCGTAAAGGATCTGCTCTCGCTTGCACTTGAAAGCGACTCGGGCTTTCATACGGCAAAGGAGTATATGAGGGAGATAAAATTCGTTCCTGAAAGCAATAAGTGCGGTGAGCTTTTTGAGGAGTTCACAAAAACAAGAACACAGATAGCCGTCGTTGTTGACGAATACGGCGGAACAGCAGGCATAATAACTATGGAGGATCTGCTGGAAACTATCGTGGGAAATATACAGGACGAGTACGACGACGAGGAAGAGGAGATACTGAAGCATTCCGACGGCGTTGTGGATTTTGTCGGAACGGCTGATTTTGCTGACGCTATGCAGGTGCTTGGCAAGGAAGTTCCCGATGATACGGAGTTTGATACTATCGGCGGATTCGTTGTCGATCTTCTCGGGTATATCCCGGAGGAAAACGAAAAGGCAAGCGTTCGCTGGGAGGATATCGAGTTCACCGTGCTCAGCACGGACGAAACAAGGATAGAAAAGCTCAGGGCAGTTATCAAAAAGGATGATTCGCCTCGGGAGGAATAATAATAACGGCAGGTGATCGCTATGGCAGCAAAGGGTAAAAACAGAATAGTTACATTGCTCGCAACTGCCGTAACAGCGTTGTCCCTGGCAGGCAGTATGCTTGTGGGAGCAAATCATGAGGGCGAGGTCTATGCCGATATAAAGAGCTTTTTCACCTCTGCCGATCCGAACGAGGTCTTCTATAACGAGGCTACGAGAACAAAGATCAACTATGAGGTCGAGCCTAAGACCGAGAGCGTCCCCGAGCCTGCCGAGCAGGTGACAAAGGAGGAGTTCGACAGCATCAATGATGCCTATGTTTCCGAGTATTTCCTCGATTATCTCAGGCCGGGCGAGCAGAAAGTGTACCATCAGCTGTATAAGGGCATTTACGAATTCACCAAAAATATCCCGATAGACAGCAATGTGCTCAAGCAGGAAGATGTCGGTGATTTTATCGTCCTGTTCACATCTTCAAATCCTTATGTGAACTATATTGATGCCAGCTATACCATCTCGCTCAACCAGAAGGGCTACGTTACAGCGGTAAACGTTGAGTATTCGCTTACAAAAGAAACTGCCGATGCTCAGCGAAAGGAGCTTGACAGAAAGATAGATACTATCCTTGAGGGGATAAAGCCTTCAATGACCGAGTATGAAAAGGTGAAATACCTGCACGATTATATCGTTACAAACTGCACCTATGATGACAACAGCAGTCAGCCGTATTCGGCTTATGGGTGCCTTGTTCAGGGAAGATGCGTGTGCGAGGGCTATACCAAGGCTATGCTGGCGCTTTGTGACAGGGCAGGGATAAACGCTATCCCCGTTGTCGGTCAGGCGGGCGAAACGGGTAAAGGTCAGGGTCATATCTGGAACAAGATAATGATAGATAAGAAGTGGTATGACTTTGATGTGACCTGGGACGATCCCGTGGGCGATATGGGCGTTTCCTACGTTAGATATGACTACTTCGGGCTGAGCGACAGACAGTTTGAAAGAAACCATGCCCCCGATGAAAACAGGTATATGACATATCCTTCCGCAAACAGCGATGAAGCTGATTACTTTGTGGTGAACGGGCTTGTATGCGATGATGCGGAAGCTGCGCAGCAGACCTTTGAAAAAGCTATCGAACTGGCTATGAAAAATAACGAGGATCTTGCAAGGATAAGATGCACCGATAAGGATTCCTATAAACATTCCGTTGATGACCTGTTTGAAGCAAAGAACGGCACGACAAATATGTTCACCGTTTTGAATAAGGTGCTTAACAAAAAAGGCGCAGAGCCTGTTTCAAAGTATTCTATGATATGTAACGATGAGGCTTATACCATTACTGTGCGGTTTGAAACGAGTGATGAAAAAAGCGCTGAAAAAAAGTGAAAAAACGGTTGAATTTGTCGAAGTGATGTGTTATAATAAACAGTGTGCAGAGTTTTCTGTACAACTTGTGTAAGGATTTTATCTCGCCCAAAGGCGTAAAGAAAGGATGTTTTTATGAGTGCCAAAAGAAAAAAGAAATCAGCCGCTGCAAAAAACGTACTGATATTCTTTATAGTATTTATCATTCTTGAAATGATAATCGTAGTAGGGCTTTCCCTGCTGTTTAAAAATAAGGATTCCACACCGGGATTTGCAGGATATTCATTCTATGTAATGGAAACTGACAAGATGGGTTCAAGCGTCCCCAAGGGCTCGCTCGTTGTAGCTTCCGACGGAACACCGAGCAAGGACAGTATAAGCAAAGCTCTGCTGTGTAAGGACGTTGAGGGAATAGGAACGAGCGTGTTCCGCCTTTATTCTATCGAATCAAAGGAAGGTCAGGAAGGACTTGTTTATAAAGTATATCAGGAGTCTGACTATGACGAGAACGAAAAGAAGATAAATGTTCTTTATTCCATAAAGTCCTCAAATATCATAGGAACAGCAAATACCTATTATCGCACCGCCGGTAAGATAATCTCGTTCATAACCTCAACTATCGGACTTGTTCTGTGCATTGCTATACCTATCTTCCTGCTCGTGCTTATCGAGCTGATAATCGCCGTTGTTAAGCATTCTTCACCCGAGGATGAGGACGACTACTACGATGACGAGTATGATGACGATGAGTATTACGACGACGAATATGACGATGAGTACGATGACGAGTACGAAGATGAGTATGATGAGGAGCCTGAAAAGCCTCAGGATAAGACAAATGTAAAGCTCGATGATTTCCTTTTCGGAGGAGAAAAGGAGGGCGAGCAGATAGCTAAGCGCCGTGCCCAGAAGGAGAATAAGGAAAGCGAGCCTGCACAGCAGTCAAAGGCTCAGGCAGAGGAGAAAAAGCTCGATCCTTATTATGAAAAGGCATCAAAGCTGATCGACGGCGATGAAACGGCAAGCAGTGCACCAAGCACACCTGCACCTGCTCAGAAGGCAGCACCAAAGCCTGTTCGCAGAAATGACCAGCCAAGAACCAAGGTAAATGATAACAGCTCTATCGAAGATCTGATGAAGATGATGGACGAGGAGCAGAAAAAGCTGAAGAAGTAATACAGCGCAATAGTGTAAAAAGCCCCGAACATTCGGGGCTTTTTTGTGCGCTGAGAATAAAATTCAAAAAAATAAGAAAAAAATAAAAAAAGTGCTTGACAAATGCTTTGCGATGTAGTATAATATCAATGTTGCGAAAACCGCAGCGAATAAAAAAATGGGGGTATAGCTCAGCTGGGAGAGCATCTGCCTTACAAGCAGAGGGTCACAGGTTCGATCCCTGTTGTCCCCACCATAATGAGAAATGCGGAGGTCGTTTTAAAAACGGCTTTCGCAGGACTCTTTATATAACGTTCTTCAAATGCCCATAACCTCGGCAGGTTGAAGATATTTTTTTCAATGGCCGGGTAGTTCAGCTGGTTAGAACGCTAGCCTGTCACGCTAGAGGTCGTGGGTTCGAGCCCCATTCCGGTCGCCATTTCTCTTTTATGAGATTTGCCTCTGTAGCTCAGTAGGTAGAGCAGGGGACTGAAAATCCCCGTGTCGATGGTTCGATTCCGTCCGGAGGCATCGGGTATTAAAAATACCTACAATATGCGGCTTTAGCTCATCTGGTAGAGCGCCACCTTGCCAAGGTGGAGGTAGCGAGTTCGAGCCTCGT
>DFFV01000001.1:46041-46749 GCA_002371625.1 Ruminococcus sp. UBA3767 | reverse complement strand
CTTCTGTATAAGTACAGCACCTAAGATACAGGGGTTATTTTTGTCTGTTACTTTGCCACAGCCTTGTGGAATACCTTTTTGCCCTTTTTGATTATCACTGCATCGCTTAGGTCTACAAGTCCCTTAGGATCGGTGAACTTTTCATCGTTTATGCTCACACCGCCCTGTGTAACAAGTCTTCTTGCATCACCGTTTGAAGCGCACAGTCCGCACTTGACAAGCAATGTCAGCACGCCTATCTTACCGCCTTCAAGCTCAGATGGATCTATCTCGGTGGTAGGCATATCGTCGCTCACGCCGCCCTTTGCAAATATAGCCTTTGCTGCGTCGTCAGCCTTTTTAGCCTCCTGCTCACCGTGAACGAGCTTTGTCAGCTCAAAAGCGAGCAGCTCCTTAGCCTTGTTGAGCTCAGCGCCCTGCATAGTCTTTTCCATTTCCTCAATTTCCTCGATAGGAACGAATGTAAGCAGCTTGAGGCACTTGATAACATCAGCATCGTCAACATTTCTCCAGTACTGGTAGAAATCATAAGGAGATGTCTTTTCGGGATCCAGCCACACTGCTCCGCCAACGGTCTTGCCCATTTTCTGTCCCTCGGAATTGAGCAGCAGAGTTATCGTCATAGCGTGAGCGTCCTTGCCCAGCTTTTTTCTTATAAGCTCAGTACCGCCGAGCATATTTGCCCACTGGTCATCGCCGCCGAACTGC
>DFFV01000001.1:0-45976 GCA_002371625.1 Ruminococcus sp. UBA3767 | reverse complement strand
GCATATTGCAGCCGTATTTCTGGAACAGCATATAGAAATCGTAGGACTGCATTATCATATAGTTGAACTCAAGGAAAGTCAGTCCTCTTTCCATTCTCTGCTTATAGCACTCAAACGAAAGCATTTTGTTTACCGAGAAGCAAGCGCCGACCTCACGCAGAACATCAACATAGTTCAGATCAAGCAGCCAGTCGGCATTGTTAACTACCATTGCCTTGCCGTCGGAAAAGTCTATAAAGCGGCTCATCTGCTTTTTGAAGCATTCAACGTTATGCTCGATAGTTTCCTTTGTGAGCATCTTTCTCATATCGCTCTTTCCGGAAGGATCGCCTATCATTCCCGTGCCGCCGCCCAGCAGTGCGATAGGCTTGTTGCCTGCCATCTGAAGCCTTTTCATAAGGCAAAGCGCCATAAAGTGACCAACGTGCAGGCTGTCGGCAGTTGGATCAAATCCGATATAGAAAGTTGCCTTTCCGTTGTTAATCATATCACTGATCTCTTTTTCGTCCGTTACCTGAGCTATAAGCCCACGTCTTACAAGTTCTTCGTAACAAGTCATTTTCTTTTCCTCCGTTTTATTTTATATGTTTTTATGACCGGGCTATGCTCTGTATTCCCGATGTCATCGGGTATTTCCCCGTAAACGCCCGGCAATTCTCCCCTGCTATTTCTCGCTTACCAGCTTGCCCGTCATGTGCTCTATCTCAAGCTCCATTACCAGCGTTGTCTTTGCGCACTTTCTGATCTCTTCGTTTATATAGTTCTCATCGTTTGTGAACTTATAGCTGAGCTGTCTGCAAAGCTCTATCGCCCTGTCGGGATCCTCAACTATCTTTATGCGCCCGAATATCACCACGCTCTTAACGTGCAGTGCCCAGTCGCCTTCCTTGATGTAGCCCTCATCATAAAGGGTATAGCACACCTTATCGTGCTTTTTAACGGCATCGACACGGTGCCCTGCCATACCGCCGTGAAAATATATCTTTCCGTCTTCCTCGCAGTAATAGTGGTTTATCGGCACGCAGTAAGGGTAATCGTCATCGCCTCTCATAGCAAGCACTCCACGAGTTTCGCTCTTTAAAAGCCTTATGCACTCCTCACGGCTTATCGCCTGTTTCTGTCTTCTCATCTCTCTGAACATTTCATGTCCCCCCTTGTTCATGCTCTTTGTTCTTTATTTTCCTTTTATATTATTTCTTTTATATTATTTATATTTAAAATCTTCTTTTTTCAAGGCTGCCCAGCAGTATTGTTCCCGACCATACAAATGCGCCGATAATAAGTGTCAGCGTGCCTATCCTCTGCACAGTTTCATAAAACGATGTGCTGTACACCCTGATATAGTAATCCTTGTTGTATGCCGAAGCATTTTCAGCGGTTATGCCTGCTGCCTCCAGCTTAGACTGTATTTTTTCGCTGTCATCTATGCTGACTACCTCTCCCACAAAGTCGATCGGCTCAGAGGAAGGTCTTATACCCTTTTTGCTGTGTGAGTGGAACTCACCCGGATGCTGATATGACAGCATCGCCTCAAAATCGTCTGTCTTTGACTGCGGAACGCTGAAGCACACCTGCTGGCCGCCGAAGCTCACCCAGTATTCATCATCTGTCAGCCCTTCAACACCATAAGACTTTACACTCTGTATCCTGGTGACGTTGCCCTTGACAGCACCACTTGTTTTGTTTGCTATCGAGTTTACATTTTCCGCAGCCTTTATCTTGCCCGTAACCGACGATGCGAAACAAACTGCGCCCACTCCCACAACGATCGCTGCAACAGCAACAAGCTGTACCTTCTTAAAGAACCTTGGTATAAAGTGTCTTGAACGCTCATATTTCATAAGCTCGTTATCAAACACTCTTTCATAGCTCAAAGCTACTGTATCGGCAAATCTGTCATCACCTGTTATATAGTTGCATATATCAAAGCTGCTGAATCTCGGGAATCCGTAAAGATCCTTTATAAGACTCAGGCAATACAGCTTTTGAGCACGGATACTGTGTATCACCAGCGAGCCGGAAAGAAAAACCAGCTGCGGCACGCCCATAGCATGATAATATAAATATACCGCTACCGAAACGACATCTATTATCATACCTATAAGGTTGCCCTTCATATCACGTCTTCCCGCAGTTACTATTATCCCTGCTATCGGGAAGAACCCATACAGCAGCAGCTCTATCAGCCCCTTGGCGTTCATTAGTGTCCAGAACATACAATAAGACAACAGCAGATATGTTATTATCTGCACACAAAGATACTGCCTTGTGCTCCTGACTATCCTTCTGAAAATGTCACAATACATAGTGAGCCTGTCGTCTCTCAGTTTAGCTGCCCCAACAGTACTGACCGCTGACCTGTTCCAAATGTTATTCATATTTTCTCTCCTTTTCCTTTGTCACACAAAAAACCTCCGACGAGCAAATGCTCATCAGAGGACGATTGAACGTGGTACCACCTCGATTTGCCTGTCCTTCACAAGACAGACCTCATGAGTTGACCTTGCAACTCCGCTCTGTAACGTGAGCCAAACGTACACGGCTACTGCCATTTTCACCGCATCTGCTCAGGGATGTATTCACTTATTGCCTGCGTACCCTCTTTCACCTACCGAGAGCTCTCTGAACGCCAGACACAATAACCTACTTGTTCCCATCACTGCATTTTATCTGTATTTAAAATAATAGAATCAATATAACACACGCCAATGCTTTTGTCAAGCGATGTCATTGTTTTTTTACATATACAGCAATAATTTCACCAATATACTGTGTATGATAGTCTCCGCCCGGATACCAGTTTTCTTTGCACCTTTCATCTGTCAGGCACTCCAGCTTCATCTCCTGCGCAAACTGCTTTTTGCACACCATTACCAGTCTTGCCTGCTCAAAACCCACCGAGCCGTCTGTGAAAACAGGCTTCAGCCCCGTTTCCTTTGCCTTGTCAACATCTCTTCCGCTGTTTGCACCGCAAAATGCAAGTGCCTGCCTGTATGTTTCATCAAAAAAGCTGATGCTGAAATACTCATTTGAATCAACAAATTCCTTGGTGTATCTCTGCGGGCGCAGCGCTACTACTGCCGAGTTTGCTCCCCACATAACTCCCATGTAACCCCACGACGCTGTCATGGTGTTCCACTTTTTCTCATCGCCTGCCGATACCAGCATCCAGTCCTTGCCGATAGCTTTGAACGGGTTTATCTCCAGCTCTGTCAGCTGTTCCTGCGTGAGCTTTACAAAGCCCAGCTCCTCCATTTTTCCTGCCATGTTTTCTACCGCCTTTCCTGTTTTCGCACTGCGAACCGCCGCACTGCACATTTCTATTGGATTATACACCAAAAAACTTGAAAATGCAAGCCTTTTGCTGTTGATTTTTAGGAATGGAAGTGCTATAATATTAGTTGGAATATGCCCGTGTTTTTGGAAAGTGTACAGCTTTATCCGGCGAAAACACCTGCAAATGAATATTTATTTGCATATTATTGCTGAATATTCAGGGATTGAGCCGAAAATGTGTATAAAATACAAAAATATTTGCATATCGCTTGACATTGCCGCATAAAAGTGTATAATAGTATGTATCAGGCGTGAACTTGAGCATATATTTGTGCTTTTTTGCGTTTAACATCATTTCAAACAAAGGAGTTTTTCATTATGGCTAAGGAGATCAAAAAGGTAGTTCTGGCATACTCGGGAGGACTTGATACATCTATCATAATCCCGTGGCTGAAGGAGAATTATAACAACTGTGAGGTCATCGCTGTATCAGGCGACGTAGGACAGGGCACCGAGCTTGACGGGCTTGAGGAAAAGGCACTCAAAACAGGCGCATCAAAGCTCTATATCGAGGATCTTACCGAGGAGTTCATTGAGGATTATGTGTTCCCTACCGTTCAGGCAGGCGCAGTTTATGAGAACCAGTATCTGCTGGGAACATCATTTGCAAGACCTATCATTGCAAAAAGGATCGCTGAGATCGCCCTCAAGGAAGGCGCAGATGCTATCTGCCACGGCTGCACAGGTAAGGGCAACGATCAGGTAAGATTTGAGCTTGCTATAAAGGCATTCGCACCTGATATGCAGATAATCGCTCCATGGAGGATCTGGGACATCAAGTCAAGAGATGAAGAGATCGACTATGCCGAGGCACACAATATACCTCTGAAAATTAACAGAGAGACCAACTATTCCAAAGATAAGAACCTGTGGCATCTCTCACACGAGGGACTTGATCTTGAGGATCCTGCAAACGAGCCACAGTATGAAAAGCCGGGCTTCCTGGAGATGGGCGTTTCACCTATAATGGCTCCCGACAAGCCGACTTATGTAACTATCCACTTTGAAAAGGGAGTTCCTACCGCTATCGACGGCGTTGAGATGAACGGCAAGCAGCTTGTTGCAAAGCTCAATGAGCTTGGCGGCGCAAACGGCATCGGACTTGCAGACCTTGTTGAGAACAGACTTGTGGGAATGAAATCAAGAGGCGTTTATGAAACACCTGGCGGAGCTATCCTTTACAAAGCACACGAAGTACTTGAAACTATCACACTTGATAAGGAGACCTCAAGAGTTAAGCAGTATCTGAGCATAAAGTTTGCAGATATCGTTTACAACGGTCAGTGGTTCACACCTCTGCGTGAGGCTATGAGCGCATTTGTAACAGAAACACAAAAGACAGTTACAGGTGATGTTAAGCTGAAGCTGTATAAGGGAAATATGATAAATGCAGGCGTTACCTCTCCATACACCCTCTACGATGAGGAAGTTGCTACATTCGATGAGGATAACGTTTACAACCAGGCTGATTCCGCAGGATTCATCAATCTGTTCGGTCTGCCTATCAAGGTAAGAGCTAAGCTCGAGCAGAAGAGAAACAACAAGTAATACAGAGTTATCCGATCAAAATAATATCATAAGGAGGTATTTAGTTATGTCTGATGTTATAAACACTTTTGAACCCGCAATAGATAAGAAGGTAGAGATCTCCTACGACAGCCTGCCCAACTCCACTTTTGAGGACGTTAACCTTGGCAGTGCGAGCTTTGAGAACGTAAACCTGAAGGAAGCAAAATTCAGCGACGTTAATATGGATCATGCGCAGTTTGACGATGTCAGCATGAGAAACGCCAACTTTACCGATATATATATGGTCGATTCAAAGTTTCTCGGCGTAAACCTGAGCAACACCAGATTCGGCTGCTCGATAATGAATAATGTTGAGTTCAAGAACCCGGATCTTAAAAACTCGCAGTTCATCCACTGCGACCTTTCAAATGTTGAGATCAATGACTGTAAGATAGAGGGCATGAAGATAAACGGAATAGATATCTCCAAGCTCCTTGAACAGCACGAAAAGGAAAACGGCTGATAACAGCTAAGATCATAACGGGCAGAACGGCTCAGCACAGGGCTGTTTTGCCCATACGTTTTTTTAATTCAGCAAGGGCATATATCGAACCGCTTTTGCTGAATCTATTGAGATGCTCTATCGGGAGTGTTATTTCTCAATCCCTTTTTTCTGAACTCTCTATTACTTTTCGTTATTTGGGTCTTTGACCCAAATGGCGAAAAGCATTAAAAGTTTTAGGAAAGGGGTTTGGGGAACGGAGTAACCGTTACCACGGTTACTCCCAAGAGAATGGCTATGCCATTCTCGGTCCCTTCTTTCAAAAGGGGTTTCCCCAATAAATCCAGCAAAGGTGGTTTCAGTATGTCACAGAAAATGTGGGCAGGAAGATTTACAAAAGAAGTTGACGAGAGAGTAAATGACTTCAACTCGTCGATAAAGTTCGATGCAAGAATGTACAAGCAGGATATCAGCGGCTCAATAGCGCACGCAACGATGCTCGGTGAGTGCGGTATAATCGAAAAGTCAGAGAGCGAGGCTATCGTTAAGGGACTCAGGGAGATACTTGATGATATACAGAGCGGAAAGCTGGGCTTTGACCCAAACGCTGAGGATATTCACATGTTTGTTGAGGCGGAGCTTACCAAAAGGCTCGGCGATACGGGCAAGCGCCTGCACACCGCAAGGTCGAGAAACGATCAGGTCGCACTTGATGTGAGAATGACTCTGCTTGACGAGACCGCCGAGATAAAGGCTATGCTTAAAAAGCTGACGCAGACTGTTGTGGATATCGCAAAGAAGCATACGCTTACAGTTATGCCCGGCTATACTCACCTGCAAAGAGCACAGCCGATCACCTTTGCACATCACCTTATGGCTTATGCCAATATGTTTATAAGAGATCTCGGCAGACTTGAAGACACAGCAAAAAGAATGAATAAAATGCCTCTGGGAAGCGGTGCGCTTGCAGGCACAACTTACCCTATCAACAGGCAGAGAGTGTGCGAGCTGCTCGGCTTTGACGAGATAACGCAGAACTCGCTCGACGGCGTTTCGGACAGAGATTTCTGCATAGAGCTTTGCTCGACGCTTTCAATGCTGATGATGCACCTTTCAAGATTTTCCGAGGAGATAATACTGTGGTGCTCGTGGGAGTTCAAGTTTGTTGAGCTTGATGACGCATACGCAACCGGCTCTTCAATAATGCCGCAGAAAAAGAACCCCGATGTCACCGAGCTGATAAGAGGAAAAACAGGCAGAGTTTACGGCGACCTTATGACGCTCCTCACAATGATGAAAGGGATCCCGCTTGCATATAACAAGGATATGCAGGAGGATAAGGAAGCAATATTTGATGCGATAGATACCGTAAAGCTGTGCCTTGTTACATTCGATCCGATGCTCGCTACTATGAGAGTTATCCCCGAAAATATGAGAGCGGCTGCCGCAAAGGGCTTTATAAACGCCACCGACTGCGCAGACTACCTCGTTAAAAAGGGTATGCCTTTCAGAGATGCCTATAAGATAACAGGTACGCTCGTTCACACCTGCATCGAAAAGGGCTGCACACTTGAAACGCTCGGACTTGATGAATACAAAAAGCTCAGCGATAGCTTTGATGAAGATGTTTTTGAAGCGATAAGCCTTGACACCTGCGTTATGCAGAGAAAAAGCGCAGGCGGTCCTGCACCGGAAGCTGTAAAGGAACAGATCAACTATGTCGAAAACGCACTGGAAAATTTCCGATAAAATAACGCAGCACCCTGCTGTAAGCGCAGTTATTTTTCTTGCAGTTTGGGCTGCGATAATGAACGGCATATATCTGCTTGCCGAATATGTTATCCCTATCGGGCTTACTTTGCTGCTTGGATTTATGCTGGTATACCCTGCAATGACATTTGCGCTTTGCTTTTATCATGCAAAGCGCTGCTCGATAACTCCGCTCATGCCTTTTGGCATGATACCAGTTGTAACGTGCGAATACCTGCTGCTTGACAGCTTCAGGGCGATAATACCCAATATGCTCGTTACAACTGCACTTTGTATGCTCTTTGGCAGCGGAATGGGAAATATCTTTGCGGATAAGGAATATATCGCAAAGCTGAAAAAGCAGCGCCGTGACAAGCGTCTGCACGAGGATATGCAATACCGCAAAATACTTGATGATAAAAAAGAAGGAAAGAAAAAATGAAAACTAAGGTATTTATCGACGGAAAAGAAGGTACGACAGGTCTGAAGATATTTGAGCGCTTTGAGAAGCGTGATGACCTTGAGATACTGCTGATAGACGAGGATAAGCGCAAGGACAGCGCCGAAAGAGCAAGGCTCATAAACTCTTCGGACTTTACATTCCTTTGCCTGCCCGATGCGGCAGCAAGAGAAGCTGTAAGCCTTTGCACTAACCCCGATGTCAGAATAATAGATGCTTCAACTGCGCACAGGACAAATCCCGACTGGGATTACGGTTTCCCCGAGCTGAGCGCACAGCACAGAGAAAACATACACCTTTCAAAGAGAGTTGCGGTGCCGGGGTGCTACGCAAGCGGATTTATCTCACTTTGCTATCCGCTCATGCAGGCAGGCGTGCTCCCCGAGGACTACCCTGTTACCTGCCACGCAGTTTCGGGATACAGCGGCGGCGGAAAGAAAATGATAGCTGCTATCGAAAGCGAGGACAAGACCTTTGAGATGTGCTCGCCAAGGCAGTATGCACTTGCGCAGTCGCACAAGCACCTGCCCGAGATGCAGAAGATATGCGGACTTAAATATCCGCCGATGTTCAACCCTATCGTTGACGACTACTTTGCGGGAATGGTGGTCACACTTCCACTGGTGAGCAGGTGCCTGACGAAAAAATACACTCCTGCGGACATTCACGAGATAATGTCACAGCACTATGCAGGGCAGCATTTTGTTAAGGTTATGGAGCTTGGCGGAAAGGAAACTCTGCCTGACGGTTTCCTGCCTGCAAATACTCTTGCCGGTACGAACAATATGCAGATATTTGTCTGCGGAAATGACGAGCAAATACTTCTCTGCTCACGGCTTGACAACCTGGGCAAAGGTGCAAGCGGTGCGGCGGTACAGTGCATGAACATCATGCTTGGCATCGACGAGGCAACGGGACTGGAATGACAGCATACCCAATGGACTATTGGGGAGGACCCTTTTGAATAAAGCCGAGAACGGCTACGCCGTTCTCTCGGGAGTAACCGTGGTAACGGTTACTCTGTCTCTCCCCCGAGGATATTCTTTGAATATCCTCGCAAGCGACCGTAAGGTCGCTTATCCCCCAACCCCTAAAACTTTTATTGCTTTTTCGGCATAGAGAGTCTGCGACTCTCCACACCGAAAAAGTAGTGAGAGTTCAGAGCAGAGATTGAGAAAAACACTTTCCGGAAGAAACTCCCCGATGGTCTATCGGACATACAGTTATTCAAAACCCATTATGCTGACAACAATATATACATAATATACCTACAAAGATAATTGCAGGAAAGAACAAAATGATAAAATACAGAACAATGGATATATCCGACTACGAACAGGTATATAAGCTATGGCTTTCCTGTGCGGGTATGGGACTTAATAATTTAGACGATTCCAAAGAGGGAATACAAAAGTTTCTAAGCAGAAATCCCGACACCTGCTTTGTTGCGCAGGATGACCGAAAGATCGTCGGCGTGATAATCGCAGGCAACGACGGAAGAAGAGGCTATATCTATCACACTGCTGTTGACCACGAATGCAGACATCAGGGCATTGCAACAAGGCTTGTAAACGAAGCCATGGAAGCATTGCGATCTTTGGGTATCAACAAGACCGCTCTTGTCGTGTTCTCAAAGAACACCGACGGAAATGCTTTCTGGGAGAAAAACGGTTTTACATCACGTAAGGACTTGGTCTACAGGAACAAGACGATCACCGAAATGGTCAGGATAGACACGTAACATAACGGAGTGATAATATGCGTGATCCCAATAGGATAGATGAGATGTGTGAGGAGTTGAAAAAGCTATGGAAGCTGCAGCCCGACATTCGACTTGGGCAGCTTGTATGCAACACACTCCCACAAAATATACTTTTCTATGTGGAAGATGACAAGGCTCTTGAGCTGATAAAGGCAAAAAGAGAAGAAATTGAAAAATGGCGGACGAGTAACAAGTCAAACGATTTGGAGTGATGATATGAAAATAGTCAGCGGCGATGGGTACACCAAAGAGATAACCGAGCTGATCGGCGAATACAACAAGGCGCTCGGCCGTGATCTTTCGTTTCAGGGATTTGACGAGGAGATAAAGGACCTGGCTGTGAAATACTCTTACCCCGAGGGACGTTTGCTGTGCGCTGTGAATGACGACGGAACTGTGATCGGGTGCGTGGCTTATCACAGGCATACCGATAAGCGCTGCGAAATGAAGCGTTTGTTCGTAAAGCCGCAATACCGTGAGCTGCACGCAGGCAGACAGCTTATCACAGCGATACTTGAAGCTGCAAAAAACGACGGCTTTGAGGAAATGGTGCTTGATACGATAACTCCGCTGCAAAGTGCGATACACCTGTATAAAAAGTTTGGCTTTGAAGAGTGCGCGGCGTACTATGACAACCCGATGAACGACGTTGTCTACATGAGAAAGGAACTATGAAAATAAACACAAAACGCAGGCTGCTCGTGACAGTATGCTGTGCAGCTGCCCTGCTCATCTCCTGCGGTGAAAGCTCGCAGGGTGAACAGCAGCAGACAACATCAGCATCAGCCACATCGGCAAGCCCTACTACTACACTTACTACCACAACGACCGCAGCCACTTCACCGACCACCGCTGCCACAACTCAGACTACGGCGGAGGTCAAGCCAAAAAGCAAGGCACAGCAGCTGCTTGAAAAGATGACACTTGAAGAAAAGATAGGACAGCTGTTCGTTGTAAGAGCTACGGCGCTTGACCTGAACAAAACGCAGGGCGGCGTTACCGTGTGCGATGACGGCATAAAGGCTGCACTCAGGCAGTACCACGTCGGCGGTGTTGTGTATTTTACGGATAACATAAAAGATCCTCAGCAGCTCACTAAGCTGAGCAGCGATCTTCAGGCAGCATCTGAATACCCGCTGTTCATAACCGCTGATGAGGAGGGCGGAAACGTCACAAGAATAGCGCAGGACCCCGATTTCAACGTGAAGCAGTTTGCAAGTATGCTCACTGTGGGAAGCACGGGCGACACAGCGCAGGCGCATGATGTCGGTCAGACTATCGGAAAGTATATGAAAGACTATGGTATGAACCTTGACCTTGCACCTGTTGCGGATATTTTCTCAAACCCATACAACACGGTCATAGGCGACAGAGCCTTCGGCAGAGATGCAAACAGCGTTTCGCTGATGGTAAATGCGTGCGTTAAGGGCTTTCACGAGCAGGGCATGATGACCTGCCTCAAGCACTTTCCCGGGCACGGCGACACTGCTGCCGATTCGCATTACGGAGCTGCCGTTGTGGACAGGACATGGAGCGAGCTGCTTGAAAGAGAGCTTGTGCCGTTTATCGCAAGCCTCGGTGAAACGGATATGGTAATGGCAGCACACGTTTCGCTGCCAAAGGTCACGGGCGATAACACGCCTGCATCACTGAGCAAAACGATACTTACCGACAAGCTGCGCAATGAGCTTGGCTTTAACGGAGTGATAATCACCGATTCGCTCGGTATGGGCGCAGTCACCAAAGGCACTCAACCGGGCGAGATACCTGTAAAGGTGCTTGAAGCAGGCGGCGATATACTGCTGATGCCTGCGTCACTGCCGACAGCATATAACGGCGTGCTCGATGCGGTCAAAAGCGGAAGGCTGAGCGAAAGCAGGATCGAACAGAGCGTTATCAGGATACTTACACTAAAAGAAAAATACGGACTGATTTGAGGTGCATTAAAATGAGCAAGCAAATAACTATGGAGAAGTTTGAGGGCTTTGAATACATTGAGGGCGGCGTTTGCGCACCGCAGGGCTTTAAGGCAAACGGACTTTACTGCGGTATAAAGGATCCCCACGCCGCAGCAGACGGCAACGAAAGCCCGATAAGTCAGGTGAAAAACGACCTTTGCCTTGTAACTTCCGATACTATGTGTACGGCAGCAGCAGTTTTTACGCAGAACAAAGTCAAGGGCGCACCTGTTACCGTTTCGCAGAAAAACCTTGCCGCAACAGGCGGTAAAGCACAGGCGTTCATTCTCAATTCCAAAAACGCCAACACCTGCAATGCCGACGGCGAACAGAAAGCGTACAGAATGTGCGAGCTGGTCGCTCAGCGTATGAATATCAAAGCCGAGGAAGTGCTCGTTGCGCAAACGGGCGTTATCGGGCAGATATTCCCGATAGAGCCTGTTGAAAGAAAAATAGATGAGCTTTTCGCAGGGCTTGCTTATGATAAGAACCTTGAAGCTGCCACCGCTATCATGACTACCGATACCGTTAAAAAGGAAGTCGCAGTAGAATTTGAGCTTGAAGGCAAAAAGTGCCGTGTCGGCGCAATGGGTAAGGGCAGCGGAATGATACATCCCAACATGGCGACAACTCTTAACGTAGTGACTACCGACTGCGCAATTAGCTCGCAGATGCTCAAAAAAGCACTCAGCGAAAACGTTAAAACAACATATAACTGCCTCAGTGTTGACGGCGACCAGTCCACAAACGACACCTGCGCCGTTATGGCAAACGGGCTTGCAGGCAATGCCGAGATAACTGCCGAAGGCGAGGCATTTGAAAAATTCAGGCAGGCGCTGTACATTGTTATGATGAATATTACCAAAATGCTCGCCAAGGACGGCGAGGGCGCTACAAAACTGCTTGAGTGCAGGGTCAGCGGTGCCAAGGACCTTGACACTGCGATAACCATTGCAAAAAGCGTTATATGCTCACCGCTTTTCAAGTGTGCAATGTTCGGCGCAGATGCTAACTGGGGGCGTGTGCTTTGCGCAATAGGCTACGCAGATGCAGAATTTGATATTGATAAAGTAGATGTAAAGCTCGCTTCAAAAGCAGGAGAGGTCCATGTTTGCGAGAACGGCGCAGGCGTTGAGTTCTCGGAGGAGACCGCTAAGAAAGTCCTGCTTGAAGACGAGATACAGATAATCGTCAGCGTCGGTGACGGGCAGGGCAAAGCTACCGCCTACGGCTGCGACCTGACTTATGATTACGTCAAGATAAACGGCGATTACAGAAGCTGATAGTACAGATAGTAAAAAAACACGAACAAAAGAAAGAATAACGGGGAGAAAAGATATGTATTACAAAAATTACGGCATAAACGGCGAACTTGAAAAAATGTATAACGATCCCGTCAACAAGGTCGTTTCTTTAGATGAGAACCGCAGGATAATCAAGCTGTACAGAGCATTCCTGCTCAAAAATGAAAAGGTGATGTTTGAATGCTCGGGGCTTGTTCCGAAAGAGAAAAGAAAACACACCAAAATACTCAAGCGGTATTTTGATGTCAAGTCGATACTGCTCACAGCGGTCATCATCGCAGCTATCGCCGCAGCACTGCTTATGCTGCTCAGCGAATCGTCAAGAACTGTTCTGCTGATACTGCTGCTGGCGTTCCCTGTTGTGTATACGATAGTTGTAAATGTCTACTGGCGCTTGATAGATGACAGCCCCGACCTTGAAGCGATCGGCAAGATAAAATACCTCATCACCGACAGAAGAATAATCGCACGCCATAAGGACGATGTGGATATTACCGACATAAACGATATAATCTACGTTATCCCCGAAAAGCGAGGGGCAAAGATAGGCAACGTGATATTTGCAACGAACGAGCCTGATTACCCCGTCATTTTCGGCGGAGCTTACCAGAACAACGGCATTTATATGACCAGGGATTATTCAGCCGTATTTGAGATAATCAGAACGCTCATTATCGACCGTGACAGAAGAAATGAGTTTATTGATGAAAACAGTGCCGACTACGAAAGGATCAAAAACGTGTCGTCGCCAAACAGAAGATTTCAAAGGACTATCGTTACCGACTACACCGAGGGGCTGCATAAGCAGCACGTAAGCTCTGATATGGACGAGCTTGAACTGCCCGACCAGCTGACTATGGATGCCCTGCTTGCCGTTGACGATGATTATAAAGACAGTGAGGAGTAAAGTAAAATGGAGCTTAAAAACAATATGCGTTCGCAGGTGCTTATAGATGCCCTGCCCTATATCCAGAAATATCACGATAAGATCGTTGTAGTTAAGTACGGCGGAAATGCAATGACCAACAACGAGCTTAAAGATGCCGTTATGAACGATATCGTGCTGCTGAGCATGGTCGGCATAAAGGTCGTTCTCGTTCACGGCGGAGGACCTGAGATAAACGCAATGCTCAAAAGAGTCGGCAAGGAAAGCAAGTTCATCGGCGGGCTTCGCTATACCGATGAAGAAACAATAGACATCGTTAAAATGGTCCTTTGCGGAAAGGTCAACAAAGAGCTTGTCAGCGCACTGCAGATGCACGGCGGAAAAGCTCTCGGACTTTGCGGCTGCGACGGACAGATGATAGTTGCGCAGAAGCTCACAGGTGAGGTCGACCTTGGCTATGTCGGCGATATCAAAAAGATAACCACCAAGCCGATAATAGATGCTCTCAACAACGGCTATGTGCCGATAATCTCAACTGTCGGCATCGGCGAGGACGGACAAAGCTATAACATCAACGCAGATACCGCAGCTTCACGCATTGCTGCCTGCCTGCGTGCAGAGAACCTTATACTTATGACCGATATCGTAGGTCTGCTTGAGGACAAGGACGATGATTCTACCCTGATACCTACCGTTAATGTCAGCGAAGTGCCTTATCTCAAGAATAAAGGCATCATCAGCGGCGGAATGATACCCAAGATAGACTGCTGCGTGGAGGCAGTCAGACGAGGCGTCAGAAAGACATCTATCATCGACGGCAGGATACCGCACTCGATACTTATCGAGCTGCTCACCAACGAGGGTATCGGTACCCAGTTCATCTGATAAAATAACACTATGGACGATAAAAGCAAAAAGACCGCCCTGAAAATAACCAGCATCATAACCGTCTGCTGCCTGCTGGCAGCGCTTACAGTCGGTGTGGTGTCACGGTTTACACCGCTGAGCGAGATGCTTTACTTCATCATCGCCTACATCGCACTTATAACGATGCTCACCGATACCTGCATAAGAAAAAAAGGTGCAGCAAGATTTTTCATGGTGCTTGTTTACGGCGTGTGTATCGCAGCAGTAACGATACTTATATTTTTCTGAAAGCAATACTTTGAATGGGGGAAGTAAAAATGAATACGATAGAAAAATTCAATCAGCACGTTATGCCCACTTACGGAAGGCTGGACATCGTGCTTGACAAAGGCAGCAAGCAGACTGCCACTGATGAGGACGGAAAGCAGTACATTGATTTCGGCTCGGGCATAGGAACCAACAGCCTTGGCTACTGCGACAGCGACTGGGCTGATGCGATCTGCGCACAGGCAAGAAGCATTCAGCACACCTCAAATTATTTTTACACAAAGGTACAGGCGGACTTTGCGGCAAAGCTCTGCGAAACGACAGGCTATAACAAAGTGTTCTTCGGCAATTCGGGCGCTGAGGCTAACGAGTGCGCAATAAAGCTCGCAAGAAAATACAGCTTTGATAAGTACGGCAAGGATGCAAACAGGAACATCATCATCACCCTTGTGAACAGCTTTCACGGAAGAACGCTGGCTACCCTTTCGGCAACGGGACAGGATGTTTTCCACAACTACTTCTTTCCTTTCCTCGAGGGCTTTGTCAACGTTGAGGCAAACAATATAGATGACCTTAAAGCAAAACTCGCCGAGAATAAGGGCAAAGTCTGCGCTGTGATGTTTGAGTTCGTTCAGGGCGAGGGCGGCGTTTGCCCGCTGACAAAGGAATTTGTTGACGCTATTTTTGAACAGTGCGCTGAAAAAGATATACTCACCATTGCCGATGAGGTACAAACGGGTGTCGGAAGAACGGGCGCAGTGCTCACATCAAAGCTGTTTGGCGTAAAGCCGAATATAACCACCCTTGCAAAAGGCCTTGCAGGCGGCGTTCCGGTAGGTGCCTGCCTTGCAGATGAGACCTGCTGCGATGTGCTTACCAAAAGCACTCACGGCTCAACCTTTGGCGGAAACCCACTTGCCTGCGCAGGAGGAAATGTTGTTCTGAACAAGGTGAGCGATCCTGAGTTCATAAGTGAGATAAACCGCAAAGGCGAGCTTTTCAGAAAGCTGCTTTCGGAAATAGACGAGGTCGAGGGTGTTGACGGTCTTGGACTTATGATCGGCGTTCGCCTTAAAACCAAAAAGGCAGCAGACGTACTTGCACAGTGCGCAGAAAAAGGCTTGCTGATACTCACCGCAAAGGAAAAGCTGCGTTTTCTGCCGCCGCTGAATATAAGCGATGAGAATATAATCAGCGGAATGAAGATAGTCAAAGAGGTACTTGAAAAATAAGTATACTTTAAGGAGGAAAATAAAATGAAGCATTTACTCAAATTACTCGACCTTTCAAAAGAGGAGATAATTGATATCCTCAACCTTGCCGACCAGCTCAAATATGAGAACAAAAACGGCATCGAGCACAAGATACTGAAAGGCAAAACACTGGGAATGATCTTTCAGAAATCATCTACCCGTACAAGAGTTTCCTTTGAAACGGGAATGTACCAGCTCGGCGGTCAGGCACTTTTCCTTTCCAACCGTGACCTGCAGATAGGCAGAGGCGAGCCGGTTCAGGATACTGCAAGAGTGCTCTCACGTTACCTTGACGGAATCATGATCCGTACCTTTGAGCAGAAAGAGGTCGAGGACCTTGCAAACTTCGGCTCTATCCCCGTTATCAACGGTCTTACCGACTTCTGTCATCCCTGCCAGGTGCTTGCCGACCTTATGACTATCAGAGAGTTCAAGGGACGCTTTGAGGGACTGAAAATGTGCTATATCGGCGACGGAAACAATATGGCAAATTCACTTATCGTCGGCGGTCTTAAAGTCGGAATGAAAGTAAGCATCGCCTGCCCCGATGATTATCATCCTGATCCGCAAGTGCTTGAGTTCACAAAGCAGTATGCAGATATGTTCTCAATGACCAATGTTCCGCTTGAAGCCGCTAAGGACGCAGATGTGCTGTTCACTGATGTTTGGACATCTATGGGCGAGGAGGCTGAAACAGAAAAGCGCAAGCTCGCTTTCAAGGGCTACCAGATCAATGATGAGATAATGGCTGCCGCTAAAGCAGACGCTATGGTGCAGCATTGCCTGCCCGCTCATCGTGAGGAGGAAATAACCGAAAAAGTATTTGAAGCCCACGCAAACGAGATATTTGAGGAGGCTGAAAACAGGCTCCATGCTCAGAAAGCCGTTATGGTCAAGGTAATGTCCGATAAACAGTAATTACCAATATCCTCTCACCCTTGCAGAAATTACACTGTAAGGGTGGTTCTTTGCACAAAAAACGTTGACAAACAGGCATTTTTATGGTAATATTTACTGTATAGAGTATTGTCGGAGATTTGTTTACAGGAATGATTTTATGAACGAAGACCTACACATTTTACATAGATATCTCGGTGACGTGCTGCATACCGCAACGGATGAAGCGCTTACTCAGCTTGCCGATGAATGCAGAAGACATATCGGTGACGACCCCGACCTTTTGCAGCTGATCGCTGACGGTGAAGAGCTGGGCAGGGAGATATTATGCCTTAAAACAGGCGGCGCAGATGCCTCACGAAGCAGAAGACTCGCTGCACTGTCAAAGGCGGAGCGTGCCGAGCTGGAGGAAACACAGCTCGTTATCAGCGAGAACCGCTTTGATTATAAGTTCCAGCCTATCGTCAGCACCATTGACAGTGAGATATATTCTTACGAAGCGCTTATGCGGCCACGCAGCGAGCTATGCCACAAGCCATACCATATCCTCAAATATGCCGAGCTTACGGGCAGGCTGAGCGATATAGAGCGTGCTACTTTTATAAACGTGCTTGAAATGGTGGATGCTGACAAAGAGCGTTTTCACGGACACAAGGTATTTATAAACAGTATCCCCAAGACCAAGCTCTCTCTGGAGGATACAAGGCGTATCGGCGAGCTGCTGATGAAGCACAGCGACACAGTGGTCGTTGAGCTTACCGAACAGGCGGAGCCTGATGACGATGAGCTGAATGCACTCAAGGAGCGCTATAACAACCTCGGTATCCCGATCGCTATCGATGACTACGGCACAGGCTATTCCAATGTGACCAACCTGCTGCGGTATATGCCTAACTATGTCAAAATTGACCGTTCACTGCTCAGTGACCTTCAGGACAGCCCTAAAAAGCGGCATTTTGTCAGGGAGATAATCGAGTTCTGCCACGAAAACAATATCCTTGCCCTTGCCGAAGGTGTTGAGACCGCTGACGAGCTGCGTGAGGTAATATTGCTCGGCGCAGATCTTATTCAGGGGTACTATACCGCACGGCCTGCCTCAGAGCCTATCGAAAGCATTTCCGATGATATCAAACGGCAGATCCGCCACTGGCGGCGTGAACGTGATGACGGCAGAGATCAGCAGATCTACACCGCTGATGTTACAGAGCGTGTGCGCCTTGACAGACTCGTTAAGGACGATATCCGCTGCCTGTTCATCGGTAAGTCCGGCAGCGCCGATGTCACCGTTATCGGAAGTCCGCTGCTTGATACAAATGTGCATATCGAAACTCCAAAGGGCTTCAGCGGCAGCATAACGCTTGAAAACGTGCGCCTTTCCAACATTAAAAACAGGCCATGCATCGATATTGCAGATGAGTGCGATGTTACCATAAATCTCGTAGGCGACAGCGATCTTCATATGGGCGGCATCCATGTCCCCGAAAGCTCAAGGCTCACAGTGCTGGGCGACGGCAACCTTACCATTGATCTTGATTCAGCCGAGTACTACGGAATAGGAAACGGTATCGGTCTGGTTCACGGTGAGCTGAATTTCCGCCAGGACGGCTGTATCACTGTAAATGCTCACGGTCAGAAGGGGGTAGCTATCGGTTCGGGCGACGGCGGAAAGATAAATATCCGTGCAGGACAGTACAAACTCAATCTTTCGGGCGATACAGGTCTTGGCATAGGTGCGCTCTACGGCGATGCCGACCTTGATATCCGCACCTGTGATCTCAATACTGATATGACGCTTTCAAAGGGCGTTGCTATCGGCTCTATCGTCAACAGCTGCAAAGTCGTCATCTCAATGACCTCTCTCAAAGCGTTCATGACAGGCAATGAGCTTGTCGGCATTGGAACTATCGCAGGAACTAATGCTGATGTCGATCTGCACGATGCAAGTACGGTGTTTAATATACGAGGCGTAAGGACCTCGGCTATTGCTGCTATTGACGGCGATACAAAGCTGACTGTTGCAAGAGCAGGACTGAGAATGAGAGTAGGCTCGGATCAGTCGCTTGCATTCGGCGGACTTTCGGGCGGAATAGATGTGTTCCTGAACAATGCGGATACGGATATCAAGCTGGAGTCTTCGCTTGATGTCAGCGATTATATGAGTGAGGACAAGCTGAATGTCTACACAGGAAGGTATTCCTTTGTGCTCAACGGCGAGCTTATCACCTCCAACAGAGATTAAGCAAAAGGAGTTCAAAAACAAAGCGTGCCTGTAATACAGATACCCATATAGGATTTTTGCCCCGAAGTGCTTCAAAGTGCTTCGGGGCATTGTGTTTATACGGTTACTTTGGGACACGAAAAACCTGTTTTGTCTTTGGCAGGTCTTTAAAGTTTGAGCAGACCTTTCAGTTGCGATCTATGTTTGCAATAGATTTGCACGATATCGGTGTACCTGTTTTTTGTTCTGTACCCCTTGACAAAACTACCGATTGGTAGTATAATTACTACCAGACGTTAGTTTGATTGATGATACCCGGCTTACAGAGGTGACAGTATGGATAAAAAGGAAGAAATTATGCTCGCAGCTATCGAGCTTGCGGCAGAAAAAGGGCTCGGCAGCGTTTCGCTTGAGCAGATAGCCGCTAAGGCAGGGATAAAAAAGCCTTCGCTGTATAATCATTTCAAGTCCAAAAGTGCGCTGATAGCAGCATTGTATGAATACCTGAGGGAGAATTCCAAAAAGGTGCTGCCGCAGTCAGATATGGATATCAGCCTGATCGCAAATGCAAAAAGCGCCTATCAGGTGCTTTATTCCGCAGTGAGCAGCTACGTTAAAATGTGCACGCAAAAGGATATGTTCACTTTTTACAAGTTCCTTTATTCTCAGCGTGCTGTCGATCCTGCCGCTGCTGCCATTATGTGCGAGGAAACCAACAAAATGATAAATGCGACCAAAGCGCTGTTTTATGCGCTTTGCGCCCACAAGCTGCTCACAGCCGATGACATAGACACAGCAGCTGTCTCGTTTGCGATGACCATACACGCCATGACAGAACATCAGTATGATAAAATGCTTTGCGGAGAGGATTTTTCCGACGAGCAGATACGTTCATATATCCGCTGGTTCTGCATTGCTTTGGGAGGTGCCGAAAATGAATAATAAAATGCCGCTCATAAACAAGCTCGGTCTGCTCGGTGTCGCAGCATTATTGTCCTACACCGCTGCCGTTATCTTTGCGCCGCTTGCCTACCCCGGTTACAGCTCACTGTCGCAGGCTGTCAGCGACCTCAGCGCTGAGACTTCACCCTCACGCCTGCTCTGGCAGCAGCTCAGCGCAGTCTATGACCTGTGCACAGTCAGCTGCGTCACACTTGTCAGCGTGTATATCCAGGGCAGGCTCAACAAGCCGCTGCGGCTTGGTATATGGCTGTTCTCGCTGATGTCGTGGATATCGGGCATAGGGTATAAAATGTTTCCGCTCTCGCAAAGCGGCAACGGCGGAAGCGCCCGTGATAAGATGCATATCTATGTTGTAACTCCGATAGTAGTTCTGCTGTCCATCGCATCGCTCACGCTCATTATCATAGGCGGCGTTAAGGATAAAAAGTACAAATGGCTCGCCGTTTGCGCAGGCATTTGCCTTGCGCTGATGTTTGCAGGTGCAGTCGGCACAGGCGCATTACCAAAGCAGTATTTCGGCATACCCGAACGGTTCAGCGTTTTTGCCGCAGCAGGATTTACCGCTGTGCTCGGGGTATTCCTTTTCACACAGGGGAAACAGCAAAAGCCGCAAAGCCAATAAATAAAAAAACAAGGTCACACGCTATTAAATCAGTGTGACCTTTGTTGTTGTCAGTGTTCCTTGGGCTGAAAGAAATTGCCCAGTATCTTTGCCGTTTTCACCTCATTGATGAATGCAGCGGGATCGACCTCGTTCACCGCCTTTATCACCTTTTTGGACTGCGCTGCCGAAACGACCGAGTAGACCACGTTTCGCTCGCAGTGCCCGAAAGAGCCTTCGCCTTCAAGTATCGTAGCACCGTGCGTGCTCACATCGTAAATCGCATCACATACCTCCGCAGGCTTCACTGTAACGATAAACAGCGTGCTCTGACGGAATTTCTTATAAAGCATACGCAGTATCATCGTGCTTGCAAACTGGAAGATTATCGAATACAAAGCCTTGTCCCAGCCGAAAATGATGCCTGCTATGCAAAGGATAAATGCGTTGAACCCAAGTATCAGGTTGAACGAATCCATACCACGCTTTTCCGAAAGGAATATCGAAATAAAATCAGTTCCTCCCGACGTTGCCCCGACATTAAGACATATCGAGATAGCCGCACCGTTGATTATTCCGCCGAACACCGAAATGAGCAGAATATCCTCTGTTACCGCATATTCGGGGATAAGGTCGGTGAACAAGCTCGTTAGTATTATCATCAGGCAGGAATAAAGCGTAAAGTTCCGCCCGATAAATTTGAAGCCTATGTATACCGGTATCGCATTGAGCGCAACGTTCACCACCGTGAAAGGAACATCAAGCCCGAATGCCGACTTGAAAAGACGAAGTATAAGTATCGTCATTCCCGATGCTCCGCCCGGGTAAAGTCCGCCCGTTGAAACGAACGTTTTATAATTCACCGCCATGATGAATGCGGCAAACGTCACCGCAAGTACAGTAAGAAAATGCTTCAGCGCTGCTTTTTTCACTTTTAAACGCTCCTCTCCTTACATTCTCTCCGCTGCCTGCGCAGCTTTTTTATATTATACCATACCCGACATTTTTCGTCAACAAAAACCGCCTGATGAATTCTCACCAAGCGGTATTTATTATTCTATCCGGCTTTATCAGCCAACTATCCCTGCAAGCGACTCGTCGGGGATAAGTGCAGGTCCTCCGAAAGTTACCGTGTATTTCGTGCCCGACTTTTTAGCGTAATCCTTTGCAGCCGCATAGTCGGCGCCTGCCGCAAATATCAGCGGACAGCCGTAGTAATTGGCAAGCACTCCTCCGCAAAGTCCGTCGGGGTAATTCAATCCGTAAGCGACAGCTATCGTAGTCGGCGCAGCAAAAAACTCCTGTGCGACCTTTACCGATGTTTCATAGCGGTCCTTTCCGCCAAGACGCTTGACACTGTTGAATTCATACTTGAGCGAAGATTCCATCGCACTGCTGACAGCACCTGTTCCGCCGATTATAACTGCATCTGCATCGGCATCAAGCACCGGCAGTATCTCTGTTTCGTTAGGTCTTTTGGGGACTACCTCCCAGTTCTCGCCCTTTCTGTCAAGCGAGGCAACGAATTTTTTCTGCTCCGCAGTAAGCGAGTTGCCCGAAACGAGCATTATCGGCAGTCCCACAGCCGAAGCTGAAAGCGCATCGGGGTAGTTCATCGCATTGGCAATAATGAATTTTCCGTTTTTAACGCCCGTTTCCTTGAGCACCTCAAGATTGGTAGTGAATCTGTCTGCGCCTGCTAGCCTTTTAACGTTGAGTCCGCTCAGCAGCGATTCCATTTCAGCACTGACCGCACCCGTTCCGCCAACGATATAGACTGTTGCATCCTCAGCGGAGTTTTCCCTGATAAAATCAGCTACCTGCTTATCAGCCGAGCTTTGAGTAATAAGTATCGGCGCACCCTTTACCTTTGCAAGATAAGTCGCACTCAGCGCATCGGGAAATGCCATGCCCGAGGCAACTATAACGCACTGCAGCTTTTCCTTTCCCGAGTCCTCCATGTAACGCTGTGCTATCTGCATAGCCGTATCGAACCTCGTGCTGCCGTATATTCGAGTTGAGTACACCATGCGGTACTCCTCACCCTCGAATGCATCTCTTTCCTGCGCACCTACGCATATTGAAAAAGCTGAAGCTGCCATCACCGCAGCGGTTACAAGTGCTGTAAAACGTTTTTTAAGTTTCATCGTGTCCTTTTACCTCCCGTTATTTCATACCGCCGAAGCTGCCTGCGAATAATAATACAGTGCGCTCACCAGCTTTTTCGAGGTATCATCGACCGAGTTCTTCAGTATCTCTCTGATATAATCATAGGTGCTCAGGCTGAGCTTTGTGCCGTCTGAGAACACAAGGTTCACAGGCTCATCAAGAGCGTTTGCTGTAAGCCCCTTTATGCGCAGCTTCCAACGGCTGCCGCACTTTTCAAGTATCATATTGCTCGTAACATTTCCGCCGCCTATCCTTGCAGATGTAACGCTCACGCCGCTTGCATCGCCGCTGAATGTAACGCTCAGCTCGGTGCTGCTAAGTGCCCTGAAATTAAGCGAATATACCGAGCCCAGCTTTGTTCCCGCAGTAAATCTCATCTGCGAAGCTATCTTGCTCCAATCGGCAGTCTTGACTTCACTTGCTGTTGTAACAGCTGCACCCTTCCAGCCGAAATGATCCTGCGCTGCCTTGCCGTAGTTGACTATCGCCTTTGCCGCATCTGCGTATTCCTTGCCGTATGTCTTCTCATCTCTTATCAGCTCACCGCAGAAGTCTTCCACAGAGATATCGAGCTTTGTGCTGCCGTTTTTGAAAGTCACTGCATTGCCGTCGTTGCCGTAAAGCTCTACCTTTATCCTGTCAGCTATCTGCGCAAACGAAACGTCCACCGTTATCTTCACCGCACCGTCCTCAAGAACAGCCTCTTTCAGCGGAAAGACCTTTCTTATCAGTCTGGGAGTCTGCGACTGAGCATCCATGCAGGTAACGACTGCCTTTGCATTGTCGCTGAAGCTGTTTCCGAACCTGCTCTCAGCATCAAGCCAGATATTCATCTTTATATCCGAGCCGACCGTTACCGAGTATTTGTCGACCGGTGCACCAAGCACCTTAGTGTCTGTAAATGTCGCACCGCTGAAAACCACGGACGCCGTGTAGGTTATCTTTCCGTCTGCCTGCGACATCTTTATTTCAGCCTCGCACGCAAGCGTTTCGCTGCACTTTGCACACGAAAAATATGCCTTTGCGCTCTTGTGATCCTGTGACCATTCCCACTTTGGAGCACCGCCGAAAACGTGTCCCTCAAAGGCTGCCTCATCGCCCGAAAGCACAACGTGCAGTCCCTTATCGCTGACAAAGAACTCACTCGGCTGCTTGCTGTTATTTGCAGTGTATCCCTGTGTGAAAGCGCTCATATCCTCAGCGTAAATGCCCAGCTTTGCGCCCTCAAAAAGCGTGCCTGTTATCAGCTTTCCGCCTGCGCAGATATTGCTTTGCTTATCGTTCGTGTCAATGTTATCCCATACTATCGGTGAATCGTTCACCTTAATATCGCCCGAGCAGTAAACGCCTGCTGCCTGCGCAGCCTTGTTGCCGCTTATCAAACTGCCCGAAAGTGAAAGCTCACAGCCGTCGGCATAAACGCCTGCGCCCTTTTGCTGTGCGGTATTGCTGTTGATCTTTCCGCCTGTTATCTCAGCAGAAAAGCTGTTTCCCGCTGCCTTAACGCAGATACCGCCGCCGTTTTTCAGTGCGCTGTTGTTTGCTACTGTTCCGCCCCTGAAAAGCAGATACGAGCTGCTGCTTCCTGCAGCATAAATGCCTGCTCCCGTATCAGCAACGTTGTATTCTATGCTTCCCTCGTTAACACGCACATCGCAGTCCACTGCGTAAAGCGCACCGCCCTGTGCGGAAGCGGCATTGCTTGTTATCTCGCCGCCGTTGAGCATTACCCTTGCCGACTTTGCATATATCGCACCGCCAAGCTGTGCCCTGTTTCCACTTATCTCTCCTGCGTTTATCGTAACGCTTCCGCCGATGCTGGTTATAGCGCCGCCGTTGCCGCCGTTATTATCCTGCACCGAACCTCCGTCTATCGTCAGGTCGCCCTTGTTGGAAATAGCGCCTGCGCAGCCGCCTGTTATCACACCTGTTGCATTCTCGCCGCTGTCCTCTATCACCAGCGCACCAAGGTTGCTTATAACATATCCGCTGCTGTCGCTTCCCTTTCCAAGTCCTCTGTCCAGCCTGAAGCCGTTAAGGTCCAGCGAAACGGTTTTTCCTGCGCCGACAGTAAGATAACTGTCGCCTGCCGCAGCCTTTATGTTTCCCTGAAGCCTGCCGTTTCCGCCCTGCTGCATAAGCTCACCGAGCTCTTCCCAGCTCGTTATCGGGCGGTAAGCGCCCTGTGCCGCCATAGCTGTAAAGCCGCCCGTGGAAACTGCCGCATTTCCGACAGCCATGACCGCAGCCAGTGAAAAGGCAGCGAGTCTGCGTTTTATAGTCTTTTTCATTTTATCCGCTCCTGATCAGTTTTTCAAAAAGTGTTATGCTGCGTATGCTTTTGCAGCCTGTGCGTATCTGTAAAGTGCAGCTGCCAGCAGCTTTTCGCTGTTGCTGCTCTGCGAATTGATCACCTGTGCCGCATAAGCTCCCACGCCCGATGTTATCGTCGTACCGTCGGAGATGACAAGCGTTATCCTGTCGCTGAGGTCTGTTGCATAAAGTGATGTTACCCTTATGCAGTAGCCGCTGCCGGACTTGACTATCGAGCAGTACGGTGCAAGGTCCTCTCCGCTTGCTGACATCTTTGCGCTCATGACCTTGAGCCCGCCTGCGATGCTTGGAGTATAAAAACGCAGCTCTGTCTGAGAGATCGCTCTGAAGGTCGTTTCCCCAAGGCTCTTTATGTATGTGCCTGCCTTGAACTGAGTGGTGTCTGTAAGTTCGCCCTGCTGCGGTATAACAGCTTCCTTTGCGCCCTTTATCTCCTCGCCCTCATAGCAAAAGTGCTCCTTTGCAGCCTTGCCGTAATCAAGCGCAGCCTGTGCAAGTGCAACAGTCTTATCATCATAAGAAGCCGCATTACTTATTATCCTGTTACAATACTGCGCCGCACTCATCTGCTTTTTAGTTTCACCGTTTGCGAAAACAACAAGATTGCCGCTGTTATCATATATCTTTACCGTAACGCTGTCGCCCATCTGTGCGAACGAGCCGGTTATAACCTTTGTGAACACGCCGTTGTTCAGCTTTGCATTTTTAAGTGCAACAGTTTCGCTCTTTGTCTTATGCTGCTCGCTGTCGGGGTCGGGATAGGTGAAAACTATCCTTGCTCTGTCGGTAAAGCTCGTTCCGACATGAGCGGTAATGTCCATATCTATTCGCATATCTATGCTGTCGCTGAGCATCAGACCGTAGCGGTCTCTTGCTTCATCAACGCTCTCGGGAGTCCTTGTCACGCTGTCGGTGTATTCCTTTCCGCCAATGACTGCCTTTGCCGTGTACACGGTGTTTTCGCCCTGCTCACTGCTTGTGACCTCAGCGTTTGCCTCAAGCTCGCTGCCGCAGTGCGCACATTTATATTTTACATTTGCGCTCGTCAGGTCCTCGCTCCACTCCCACGAGAATTCACCCGGTGTATGCTCATCGGTATAAACTACCGTGTATCCCTGATTGCTGCGCAGATAATCAGCTACCGAGCTGTCGATGCTGTGCGAGACCTTTATCGTTGAGCCAACACCGAAAGCCTTGTCACCGATGTTTTCAGCCGTCAGCTTTGTGCCGTCGGCAATAGTTACCGTCAGCGCCCTCTGCGGAAGTGCCCTTGCACCGACAAACGATATGCACGCAGGGATGAATACCGATTCGATGTCGCCAACGTCATCAAGTGCGCCGCCGGTTATCGTGTCTATCTGCTCACAGCTCGTTCCCTTATCGGAAATAACTCCCGGGATAACGATATTCTTCACATCTGTCGGGCGGTTCACGCCTGTGATGCTGAATGTATCTATCAGTACCGTGTCTATCCTGCTGCCCGTTTTTTCTATCCTAATGTCGCTTACCTGCGCAGGAGTTATCTCCCTTGTGCATTCCTTATCAAGAAACAGCTTTGAACACTCGCTGCATCTCCATGTCACCGACTGCGGAACTTTACCCGTATCAAAGCCTATCTTCTCGCTGTTCTTTACAGCCTTGTGCCCCGGGTGAGTTCCGAGATAATCGCTCTTTTGCGCCGTGTAAGTCTTTCCTGCGTGAGTTACCGTTGCGGTGTAAATGTTCGCATCATCGCTCATGCAGCTCTTTGATACCTTTTTCTCAACGCTTACCTCGGCCTCCTCGCTGCCGTCGTTGAAATAAGCGGTAGCCTTGTATCCTGCCTCGGCAAAATCATTGTTCTCATCCGTTTGCTTTTCCCACTTCCATACAGCGCTGTCGTTGTCCTTTTGCAGGATAAGTGCGCTGCCCGGGATAAGCAGCTCGTATGACGGTGCTGTGCTGCTGCTCTTGTAGACCGCAATATCGTGCGATGCATCAGCTATCTGAGTGTCTGTCGTAAGAACTCCGTCATAGCTGTAATATCTGTCATAACCGCCGTTGTCGTTTGGCGTGCTGGTGCTTTTAATGTTGCCGGTGACCAGATAAGAGGATACGGGAAGCGTTATCCCGTCCTTTTCAAAGGTATCCAGCAGCGTGCGGAAGGAATATTTTTCAGCACAGTACTGTGCTATTTTTTTCTGCTCATCAGCCGAAAGCGTGTTCTGCGAGAACAGTGCGCTTATATCCCTGTCTGTCGTGTAGCGTGTGTGTTCATAAACAACGTGGTCGGTCTTTTTGATTATCTTGAAGTCCTCGCCCTTGTTTATGTAAATGTTCCTGTCCGTTCCCATTACCTCTGAATAATTTCGCAGCACGAACAAAAGGCTGTTCATCTGATCGTCCGCATTTGCCTGTGCGTCCGCCTTGTTGATAATATCCTTTATCTCATCATACTTTTCCCTTATGCCCTCGCTCAGCGCATCAACTGCCTGCTCGCTCAGCGAAGCCGCCTGTGCGCTCTCGTCCAGCATGACCATATAATGCGCATACAGGAAAACATAGTGCGAAAGTATTCCCTGTGCTGCTCCCTGTATCTGCTCCAGTGCCTCGCCGCTGAACATACACTCCTTCTGCGCAGCCTCATAAAGCTCTTCAAACGGGCTGCTGCCGTTTTTGCCTGCTGCTGCCTGCGCTAACTTGTGTATATCCTCCTCAAAGCTGCCATGCTCCAAAAGCCCATAAGCTGTTTCAACAGCCTTTTCGTCCGCTGTAAGCCCGGCGAACTCCTGCGAGGTGTACTTTTCTGTCAGGACCTGTGCCTTTTCGCTCAGCCTGATAAAAGTCCTTACGAAGTCACTTTCCGAATCCAGCTTTTCTATAACGCTGCTGACGCTGACGTAGTTCTGCTTCAGCTCATCAGCCATTTTCGATAGCTTTGCAGCCATAGCCTTCATATCAGGCGTACCCTTGTCGGCCTCGTTTATCACTTCCTGCATAAGCTCGCCAAAAGGCAGGCTGCTGAACGTCTGTGCAGCATAGCTGTCCGCCATACTGATAAGCTCACTGCTTTGCGCAGCGCTGACGCTCATTCCTTTCGTTATGCCTGTTCCCGTGCCCGTCATCAGCATTGCCGCAGCAAGCAAGCACGCTGTGATGCGCTTTGCGGGATACTTGTTGTTCCTTGATGAAGTCACTTTCCTCAGCTCCTTTTCTATATGCTTTTATTATTACTTTTGTGTTCATCCGATTGCTCCGATACCCGATGATACAGTTACCGAAAATATCCTTTATATTATAACATATTCTGCCGTTTAAGTCGATAACAATTGTTAATATATAGTATACTTTTTGTTGTGATTTTTTTAATTCCCTTTTGAGCCTTACCGCAAAAAAATAAGCTCCCGGCAGCACCTGCCCGAGAGCTTATTGTGGTACCGGAGTTTGCACGCCCGGATTTATATACGAAAAAACCATTGATGATAACTCTATAAAATACTGTGAATGGTTGCGTGCATTGCCTTTTTCCTCGCTCATTATCACAAGTATGTAGTCCGCATTGGGAGAAAACACTATCGCCGCATCGTGCGACTGGTCGTCCGTGTCACCCGATTTGCTCGCAAACTTCGTTCCGTAAGGCAGCCCATAAGGGATCTTGTTCACATAATACTGCTGATTAAGTATCTCCAGCATTTTTTCAGATGCCTCTTTTGAAACGCATTTTCCGTTGTAAATATCCTCCAGCATGTGCGCCACATCTCTCGCACAGGTCGAGTTCGGCTTGTCCGAGGTCTCCAGCCCGTCAGCGTTCGGCGCAGGATGAAGCCCGTGATTCTGGAAAGTGCGTGTGTATCCGCACTTTGCGCACCACTCGCTTATATACGTCCTGCCAAGCGTCCAAACCATTTTGTTGAACGAGCGGTTATTGCTCATCACCGCCATGTTGTATATCTCGCCGTAGTAATCCTTTTCATTTATCCGCCCGTCATTTATCTGCTGATATGATGCGCCCATCGCAAACAGCTTTATAACGCTCGCAGGATAAAACGAAGTATCGTTGATGATGACCGTATCGCCTGTTTTGAGGTTTTTAACATACACCGACCACGTTCCCGGCAGATCCTTCAGCCTTTCGGTCAGCTTTGTTTCAAGCCCCGCAAGTTCCCCCTGCTTGCCGCTGTCCACCCTTTCGGGAACACTGCTGTCAGCCTTGCTGCTATCCTGCTCAGAACTGCTTTGCTGCGCCTGTGAACTGTTTTCCTGCTCCTTAATAGAGGAACTGCTGCTGTCATCAGCTATCAGTTCATCCTCCTTAACAAACAAAAAAACCGCTATCGAGGTCATAAGGATAAGTATGATCCCAAAACAAACGACTCTGAGAACATTTATCCTGTGCCAAGCACTGCTTTTCACGTTCTCAGCTGCAGAATCTGTTTTGCTCTCGTTCGGTTCTTCGTCCAAGCCGAGCTGCGTCGATTCTTCTTCCATACTTCCCCACCTTTCCCCTGATCGCATTTTCTCCCTTTATCGATGCGCTCTGCGCACAACAAAAGATACTATATAATTATATTACATTTTACCTCAAAAGTCAATCACAACAGCGCCGTACAGCTGCTATCACTTTGCACAAATATTCCCCTGCACAGCTATTGACAAATCGTCATTTCGGTGCTATAATCACAAAGCTGACCTACCGCATCGGTAGGAATTTGACCGAATCGAGTGATTATATGATATATGCCGATAATGCCGCCTCCACCGCAATGAGCGAAACAGCGTGCAAAGTGATGATGAAATACCTGAACGAATGTTATGCCAACCCATCAAGTCTGCACCGTGCAGGCTGTGATGCCGCAAAAGTGCTTTTTGAGGCAAGGCAGACCATAGCAGAGTGCATTTGTGCCCGTCCCCGTGAGATATTCTTCACCTCAGGCGGAAGCGAATCGGATAATCAGGCTGTCCTGTCAGCCGCAGCAGCAGGCAGGCGCAGCGGAAAAATGCATATCATCTCCACCGCCGTTGAGCACCACGCTGTGCTAAATACCCTTGAAAAGCTCGCAGGAGAGGGCTTTGATGTGCAGCTGTTGGAGGTTGACCAAAACGGCTCTGTTTCGCCGCAGCAGGTCGAAAAAGCTATCCGTGAGGATACCTGTCTTGTCAGCGTGATGTATGCCAATAACGAGATAGGTACTGTTATGCCTGTGCGTGAGATAGGCGCTGTGTGCCGCAGAAAAGGCGTGCTTTTCCACACCGATGCCGTTCAGGCAGCAGGTCACATCCCCATAAATGTCATTGATGACAATATAGATATGCTTTCTATCTCCGCTCACAAATTTCACGGTCCAAAAGGCACAGGCGTGCTTTATGCAAGAAAGGGAGTCATGCTTGAAAGTCTTATAAACGGCGGTGCGCAGGAACGAGGAAAGCGTGCGGGAACGGAAAACGTCCCTGCAATTGCCGCAATGGCAGCTGCACTAAAAGAGTGCTGCGATGAAATGCAAAATAGCACTCAGTATGTCTGCGCACTTCGTGATAAGCTGATATCGGGCATTTCAGCCATTGCGCAAAGCACCCTGAACGGTGATCTAAAAAAACGTCTGCCCGGCAGCGTCAGCTTCTGCTTTGAGGGCATCGAGGGTGAAAGCCTGCTGCTGCTGCTCGATAAACAGGGAATATGCGCATCATCAGGCTCGGCGTGCACCTCAGGTTCGCTCGAACCCAGCCACGTTCTGCTTGCCATCGGCAGATCCCGCAGTCTTGCCAAAAGTTCGCTGCGGCTTTCCCTTAGCAGATACAATACGCCGCAGCAAGCAGATCAGATCATCAAAGCTGTTACCCAAGCCGTTATGCAGCTGCGCACCAGTGATTGTTGACAAAATGTTAAAATCGCCGGAATACGCAAAAACCTATTGACAAGGTAGGATATTCGTGCTATATTACTATTAAGTCCTACCAACTTTGTAGGATAAACGTTTTTTAGCTGAGGGGGGAGCAGCATGGATACCGATGTACTTGATAAAGCGATATTTGAAAAGTATATAGAGCCGACAAAAAAGCCCAAACAGGATCATATCGGTGTCGAGATCGAGCTGCCTGTTGTGAGCCTTAAAGGTGAGCCTGTTGATGAAGGCTCGGTGATCGAGGTATCTGCGGACTTTCGTGAAAAGTTCGGTTTTGCGCCCTCGGGCAGCGATGACAACGGGTGTGTCAACTCAATGACCGAGCAGCAAAGCGGCGATAACCTCTCGTTTGACTGCTGCTATTCAAATCTTGAGCTTTCCTTTGGCAAAGCGCTGACCATCGGTGAAATAAACGAGCGTTTCAAGACCTATTACGCTTATCTTCAGCAGCAGCTTTCCGAAAAGGATCTTGCGCTTACGGGAATGGGAATAAACCCGGGATATGCCGTCAACAACAACCGCCCCGTCCCGAACGAGCGCTACCGTATGCTCTATCACTACCTTCATTCCTACCGCAAATATGTTTCTGCAATAGATATGCGCTTTCACGAGTATCCCGAGTTCGGCACCTTTACCAGCGCCTCGCAGGTGCAGCTCGATGTCAGATACTGTGAGCTTATACAGACACTCAATGTTTTCTCAAAGCTCGAGCCGTATAAATCGGTGCTGTTTGCCAACTCATATATGCCCGAATATCCCGATCTGCTGTGTTCAAGGAATATGCTCTGGGAAAGAAGTATGCAGGGCTACAATCCGCACAACGTGGGAATGTTCTGCCAGGAGCTCAAAAGCATTGGCGAGCTGATAGAATATATAAAATCCCAGTCCATATACTGTACCATGCGTGACGGTAGATATATTGATTTTGAGCCTGTCACCGTGCGTGAATATTTTGCAGCAAAAAAGCTGAGCGGTGAATACTTTGACGGAAAAAGCTACCGCAGCATCGAATTCTCACCGCAGCTTGATGATATACAGTATCTTCGCACATTCAAATTTGAAGACCTTACCTTCCGTGGAACGATAGAATACCGCAGCAGCTGCTGTCAGCCCGTCAGCGAGGCGATGACAGTTGCAGCCTTTCACACAGGGCTTGCGCATCAGCTTGACGAGCTTGAAGAGCTGCTTAAAGGCGACACGGTCATCTACTCTCACGGTTACAGCGCAAAGGAGCTTGCGGATATGCTTTCAAGAAAAGAGCTGCCTGCGTTCATCGACAAAAAAGCCCTTTCGCAGCAGCTTGTAAAGATACTTGATATAGCTGCAAAAGGACTAAAGACAAGGGGCTTGGGCGAGGAAGATTTTCTTTCGCCGCTTTATGAGCGTGCGCTTACGCTTAAAAGCCCTGCCGCAAAAATGCTTGAACAGCTTTCGCAGGGAAAGCCGATGACAGAGATAATAAAAGAGTACGGCGAGCTTTAAACAACATCAGAGCCTGTCTGCAAGCGAGAGCATGAACCTGTAAAGCTCACCGCTGCGCTCAGGCTCGTCAGCAAGATAAGCCACCACAAGCTCTTTTTCGGGGAACACCATGCACCGCTGTCCCCACTTTCCCACTGCGGAAAAATGGTCACTTGCAATGCGGAAAAAGTAACCGTAGCTGTCACCGCTGCCCGTTTCCACCCTTGGCGTCAGCGCCATATCAACGCCGCCTTGCGATATTATCCGCCTGCCGTTGAAAGCTCCTCTGCCAAGATACAGCTGCCCGAAAAGTGCAAGCTCGTGAACGGTCAGCTCCATTCCCGTTGCACCGTAAAAATGTCCCTCGGGGCTTAGCGAAAACACGGGCTTTTCTATCCCCAGCGGTGCAAAAAGCCTTCTTTCAAGGAACCGCTCCAGCGGCTCACCTACGGCATTTTCACAAGCCACGCCCACAAGATAAGCGGGAATGTTTGAATAGTGGAATGAGCTGTCGCTGTGATCTATCTCAAGCGAAAGGATATTTTCAAGCCAGTCATCACCGCTCGGACGGAAAGGATAGTTTCCTGCCGTCATCGTCAGAAATCTCTCAAACGAAAGCTGTGAAAACTGCTCGCTCATCAGCTTTCGGCAGCGCTCATCGAGCTTGTCTGCAAGCACCGTTTCGGGCGTAAGCAGCCCGTCATCGCAGCAAAGCGAAAATGCTGCCGAGGTGATCGACTTTGCGGCCGAATAAACAGGATACCTCACATCAGGCGCAAATGCCTCGTGCAGCACGGTCTCACCGTGAGAGATGAACTCTGCGGCGTGTATATCAAAGCTGCTGTTTTTTAGGGTATCCACTATCTCAGTATACATAAATGTCACTCCGTTATCGTTTTAAAAACTGTTGTATGCCAGGGGCTTTAACAGCCCTTGCAGAATTGAGTATAGAACGCTTTTGTTACATTGTCAAGAGGTGATAAAAATGATCAGCGAATTATTTTACACAGGCAGCTTCGGAATTGAAAGGGAAAGCCTGCGTGTTGACTCACAGGACAGGATAGCGCAGACCTCCCACCCGTTCAGAAGCAGTGCGCTCACAAGAGATTTCTGTGAGAGCCAGACCGAGATAGTTACGGGAGTCTGTCCAAGCGTCAAGGAAGCAGTATGCGAACTTGAACGGCTTGACAGTGAGGCTAAACAAACACTTGACCGCCTGGGCGAGCACTTCTGGCTATACAGCAACCCACCTCATATCACCAGCGAGGACGAGGTCAGCATTGCGCAGTTCACAGGCGAGGAGTCTGCTAAAACACGCTACCGTGAACAGCTTGCACTGCGCTACGGAAAAAGGCTCATGCTTTACAGCGGCGTACACTTCAACTTTTCCTTCTCCGAAAAATATCTTCGCTCGATCTGTACCGGCACAGACTTTGAAAAGTTCTGCGGCGAATTTTACCTGCGCCTTTATAAGCATACGTTCACGCACAGCTGGCTCGTGCTTTTGCTCACAGCTTCAAGTCCCGCCTACGATCTTTCGCTTGACAGGGATAATGCAATCGGTGCGATAAGGAGCAGATATTCCTCGATGAGAAATTCGCAAAGAGGCTACTGGAACGATTTTATCCCCATCCTGCGCCACGATTCGCTTTGCGGCTTTGCCGACAGCATAGAGGAATACACCCAAAGCGGCAGACTGCTCAGCGCAAGCGAGCTTTATCTTCCCGTAAGGCTCAAGCCAAAGGGCGAATACACGATGCAAAACCTCAGAAAAGGCGTCAGCCACATCGAGCTGCGAATGTTCGATCTTGATCCGTTCAGCCCGGCAGGCGTGAACGTGAACGACCTTGAATTTGCGCACCTGCTGCTCATGTTCCTTTCCTGCAAGGATGACTTTGAATTCACCGAGCAGCTTCAGCGACAGGCGATAAGCGACCACAAAAACGCTGCTCTGTGCGATCTTTCGGGCATAGAAACAGGCGGCATGGGAATGATAAAAAAGGCGGCAAGGATACTTGACGAAATGGAATGGTTCTTTGCAGACGATGCCGTGGCAGCCGAGCTGATAGCCTTTGAGCGCCGCAAGCTGTACCACAGACCGTGTATGCGAGTGCGCACCGATGAGATATATATAAACAAAAAAGAGGGTGATAGCTATGTGCGAGCTTCTCGGTTTTTCAGCAAGGGAAGCAACGGATATAAACAAACAGCTCCGGGAGTTTTTTGCTCACTGCGATAGCAATCCGCACGGCTGGGGATTGCTTTACAGCGGCACCTGCGAAAGAGAGGGCATACGGGCAGACAAAAGTCTGCGCCTTGAAAGGATACTTGATAACATTCAGCCGCAGCGTGCGCTGATAGGGCATATACGCTTTGCAACAGTGGGAAAGGTGACTACAGATAACTGTCACCCTTTCAGCGCCGAAGATATAACCGGCAGGAGCTGGACACTTGCGCACAACGGCACAGTCTACCAGGCAGGAAAGCTCGTGCACACCTACTCTCAGCGCAAGGGCGACACCGATTCCGAGGCTATGTTTTTATACCTCTTGGAAAGAATAAACCAAGCAAGCGAAAACGGAGAATTAAGCTCATCGCAGCGCTTTGAGCTGGTGGACAGGTTCGTTTGCGAGCTTTCATACCGCAACAAGCTCAACCTGATGATATATGACGGAGAGCTGCTTTACATACATAAAAATATGGAGGATACAATGAAATACCGCCGCCTGGAAAGCGGAGTGATATTTGCGACAAAGCCGCTTGACAGGCAGACCTGGCACGACGTTCCCACAGCACAGCTCACGGCATACAAGGACGGCGAGCTGGTTTATACGGGCGAAAAGCACGGCGGAGTGTTCCGCTCCAACCTCGAATACGTCACCGTAACGGATGCTATGAATATATAATATAAAGGCTGCGTTTAAGGGTAGCACCTATATAGAAGTTTTATAAAATGATTTGAGGAACATCTTTTATTGCGAAGGACTGTTTCCTAACCGCATTTCTTGACCATAACTATTTTTTAACCCCGATGGGTTTTTCCATCGGGGTTAAAAAATCATTAAGAGTTTTAGGAAATGGGGTTAACTGACCTTACGGTCAGTTGCGAGAATATCCAAAGGATATTCTCGGGGGAACAACAGAGTAACCGTAACTACGGTTACTCTCAAAAATGCAAAGCATTTTTGCTTTATGCAAAAGGGTTTTCCCCAAAAAACCATTTATAATGCTTCTGTATAAGTACAGCACCTATGCGCAGTCTTTTTTTACTTTACAACACGGCACAGTCGTGGTATAATTGAAACATCACATTTTTACACGGGAGGTGTCATAAATGAAAAAAGCTATTGCAGCAATAGCAGCAGCCGTAATGCTCGCAGGTTGTTCGGGCAGCACTCAAAGCGATAATCACAGCGAAAGCTCTCATAGCTCTGAAAGCGTTACGCAAAGCACAACACAAAACGCTGCAAGCACCTCTCAGACTACCTCGGCAAGCACTGCCCCGACCTCGCTGACGACATCAGCGACGACCTCAGCTCAGCAAACGACAGCGCAGGAGCAAAAGCCTGCCGCCGATACCCGAAAGCCCGTTATCCTGCTTGGCGGCGGAAATATATATCATCTTCTGGGGAAGCCGTTTGACCCGGAGCAATACCTCAGCTACGGCGATGATACCGACAGGCACCCTAAGCTGACCTTCACGGGCAAGGTAGATACGAACCACGCAGGCAGCTACCCCATCAAAGCATCTATAACCGATGCTTCGGGCAACGTGCTCGAAAAGGATATGACCGTCAGAGTCGTGTCCTCCATACCCAAAGGAACGCAGAGCGCTCAGCGCAGCACCACCTTTGCTGAGTTTGCAGAAAGATACAAAGGCAGCGGCAACAGCTACGGCATTGACGTTTCGCAGTGGCAGGGCGACATTGATTTCAACGCTGTGAAAGCGGCAGGCTGCAGCTTTGTGTTTATCCGTGTCGGAACTTATTTTTCCTCGGGAACTGTCGATACATATTTTGCCGCAAACCTTAAAAACGCACTTGCGGCAGGCCTTGATGTAGGCGCTTATGTTTACTGTGCCGTTACCGATAAAGCACAGGCGGTAAAGTGCGCACAGTGGGTCAATGCTCAGCTTGGGAATGCCCCTCTTAATCTGCCCGTCGCTTTTGACTGGGAGGAGATCAGCGGCTTTCAGAACTACGGCGCAAGCACGGGCGATGTGTGCGATGCATACCTTGCTTTCAAAGCAGAAATCGAAAAAAACGGCCGCAGCACCATTGTTTATTCCAACCGTGAGCTTGCAGCCAAGCTGTGGAATGAGCAGTGCGTTTCCTCGGGCTACTGGCTCGCAGATTACACCGAGCGTGCCGATAACGCAGGCTGCCCGTTCAGGCAGGTAGGCGTTGGCAGGATAAACGGCATAAATGCGCCTGTTGATATAAACGTGCGCTTCAAAGCTCAGGCTTAGCTGCGCACAAACCTTAAATCCCAAACAAAAAAGCCTGCTTATCTTTTTTATAAGCAGACTTTTTATTATGCTATGTATCCTGTTGTTCCTGCTCATGCTCTTTCACGGGGGCTTTTTCCTTGGAAAGCATAAGGTTGGTGAGTATTCCCAGTATCAGCGCAACCGCAACATTTGTCACCGTGACCTCGCCAAAGCTGATGCTCAGCCCTCCGATACCCGTAATAAGTATCACCGATGCAACAAACAGATTTCTGTTTACATCAAGGTCAACGTGGCGGAACATCTTAAAGCCCGAGACCGAGATAAATCCGTAAAGCGCAATGCACACGCCGCCCATAACGCAAGGCGGTATCGAGCTGATAAATGCGATGAACGGAGAGATGAACGAGAGCAGTATGCAACCTATCGCTGCGGCAAAAATAGTTATCACCGAGGCATTTTTTGTGATCGCAACGCAGGCTACCGATTCACCGTAGGTCGTGTTAGGGCAGCCGCCGAAAAATGCGCCCACAGCAGAGCCTACACCGTCACCCAGCAGCGTAGCCGAAAGTCCCGGCTCTTTGAGCAGATCCCTGCCGATGACCGATGAAAGATTCTTGTGGTCGGCTATATGCTCGGCAAACGTAACGAACGCCACAGGGATATATGCTATAAGAATGCTGCAAACGTATGAAATATCTATCTGTTCAAAGCCCTCAAACGCTTTTATGAAAGTAAGGTCAGGCGCTTTGAAGAAGGTCGCTAACGAAAAACCGTTTGAATACATCGTCTTTTCAAACACCGAATAATTTATCACTCTCAGCGAAGGTATCTCGCACGTCTCACCGATGACCGTCATTATCGAAGCTGCCGCATATCCCGCAAGTATACCGCACACAAACGGGATGAGCCTGAGCTTTCTTGAACCGTAGGACGAGCAGAGCATCGTTACCGCAAGCGTTATCAGTCCGCAAACGAGCGCACAATATACGCTTCCGTTAGTGCCGTCAGAGGTCTTTTGCAGGTCACTAACTGCATTGCCTGCGAGCGAAAGACCGATTATCGCAACCGTAGGGCCGATGACCACAGGCGGCATCAGCTTGTCTATCCAGCCTATACCTGCGTGCTTGACGATAATGCTGAGCACCACATACACCAGTCCTGCGCAAGCGGCACCGATTATCAGTCCGAGAAATCCCAGCGCCATTGATGCGCCGCCTGCAAATGCCGCAGACATCGAGCCGATAAAAGCAAATGACGAGCCAAGGAACACAGGGCTTTTTCTTTTTGTGAAAAGCAGGTACACTATCGTGCCCGTGCCGGCGCCGAACATCGCAGCGGCAGGTGTAAGCCCGTGCCCGATTATAAAAGGCACAGCTATCGTTGCCGAAAGTATCGCAAGCATCTGCTGAAACGCCAGCAAAAGCAAGCTCAGCGGTTTTGGTCTGTCGTTGATATCGTATGTCATCTTCATTTTTCCACTTCCCGTTTCTTTTATTCCGAGCTATTATAACATAGTTTGCATCGCTTGTCAAAAGCCGTCCGCAAGTCCCGCAGGACCGCCGCCGTTTCAGGCAGCATTTTCCGCTTCGGGCTTGGCTTTTTTTATTGCACAGGCGGTAATGTATGCCGTAACGGGTATAACTATAAGGCAGCCTGTTGCGCTGAAAAGTATCCTTATCATCTCCGCCGCAAACGTCTTTGCATTGACTATCTCCGCAAACGAGTATTCACACTTGTAAAACCATATCAGCAGCGTCATAAAGTCACCGAGGAATGCAAACATCAGCGTGTTCGTCGTTGTGCAGAGAATATCCTTGCCTATGTTCATGCCCGATGTGAAAAGCTCTTTTTTTGAAAGCTCCCTGTTGTTCTCGTACACCTCATAAAGCGCAGAGGATATAGCTATCGAGGAATCGACCGTTGCGCCGATAAGGCTTATCAGTATCATCGAGATAGCAATGTCGGTAAAATCTATCCGTACATCGTAGGAGAACATATTTATCTCCTCATAGGACTCATACCCGAAGCCTGCTATCCTCGAAAGGTGCGCCATAGCAAATATCAGCACCGAAAGTATCACCAGCACTATCGAGATAGATTTCAGGCTGGAGCGTGTTTTTATGTTATCGCTGTTCACAAAGAACAGAATTATGCAGCTCACCGCAAAGCAGCCTATCAGCGAGCATACCACCGCATTGAAGCCCAGCGCTACAAGGTAGAATATCACTATCAGTATCCCGAAGTTGAAAACGAGCGACAAAAACAACCTCAGCCCACGCTTTTTGTCAATGTAAAGCATAAGCAGAAAAAGTATTGCCATCAGCACTATGTTCATTTAGCTTTTGCACCTCGTTTCATTATCTTTATCGAAACAAAAGCCGAGATCGGGATAGTTATGACTATTCCGATGCTTCCTGCGAGAAAACGTGAAAGCTCGAGCGAGAAATTGCTTGCGATATAATTGCGCAGCGTAAAGCCGTTTCTTATCGCCAGCACGAACACCGGAAGCCCTGCGCACAGATATGTGAAAAACAAAACATTGCTCATCGTGCTCATTATATCCTTGCCTATCTCCCTCGCCGATCTGTTCAGCGCCTTTGACGAAATATCGCTGTTTTTATCTATCAGCTCGCTCATTGCCGATGATATTGTTATCGCAACGTCCATAACTGCGCCGATAGAGCCTATCAGCAGCTCAGGCACGATAACATCCTCAAACGGAACGGTAAGGAAGGATATCTCGTTAAAGTTTATACCGCTGTATTTTGTGGTCTTAACAACTATCAGCAGCAGCGCCAGCATAATAAACGTCGAGCACGCCACCGCAGCGACAGCCGATAACGTCTTTTTGTTCGCACCGCCTGCCAGCAGCAGCGAAAGCACCGAGAATACGAGCATTTCCACAACACACAGAAACAGCAGGTTTATCCCGCCGCTTATGTAAAGGTAAAGTCCGCAGTAGAAAATGACCGAGTTTATCACCACGCTCACCACCGAGAGCAGCCCTTTGAAAGTGCCGACAGCAAAGATAAGATCTATGAAAATGACCACCATCACCGCAAGGTAAAAGTCCCTTTTCAGCTCAATGTCCTTTCCGTCGATTATCACCTTGTCCCCTGCCCTGAACTTGTCCGTTACCACCGAGGAATACGTTTCGTTGTATATCATCTCAATTTCTTCGCCCTTTTCGCTCCCGTTGGTTATAACGCCCTTTATCCTGCGTTTATAATGCTCCTCCTTCAGCCCGAGCGAATTCTGAGAGATATCCTGCGAAACAGTTTCAATATCCTTTATTTTCATTATCTGCCTTGAATACAGAAAATCATCATTGTACACAAAGATCAGCGCTGCCGCCGATACCAGCAGCATGATTACCAGAATGATCTTTTTCATAAGCACCACTTTTCCGCCGTACGTTTTGATAACTACATTATACACCATTGTGCGTAAATTGCAATAGCCCCACTCAGCACATCTCACACAAAATCGCCCGTGAACGCTCACATCCACGGGCTTGCTTTTAGTTTGAAAGGGATATTGAAGTGAACCTTACAGTTACCTCGCCGTCACCCACGCTTGTCACCTTGGCGTACACCTCACCGTTGTAGCTTATCATAATGTTATCGCCAAGCTCCAGCGGATGCTGAGTGCTGATGACCGCACCCTTGTCGGAGATCTTCCAGATAGCTGCGCCGTAGCGTACTGTGCCTGTTTTTTTGCCGTTCACCATGCAGAAGGTTATCGGCATCGGGCTTTTGAGCGGCACCATTTTTTCATTCTCCTGCTCCAGAGAAACACTGTATTCTCCGCCCACTCCGCATACATCATATATCTCCAGCTCTGTCGTAGTTCCCTTGGGAACGACCTTCCGGATGCTTTTTATCTCCACATCGGCGCTGATGTTGTCGTATGTGCTTTTTGAAATAAGTATCTGTCCGCCGACAGAATAGCTCTCTATCCTGCCCGCAAGATTTACCTGCTGCCCTATGCACTGGTACTTCATCGTCTTTTTCGAGCCGATATTGCCCGCTATCATCGCTCCGCTGTTTATGCCTATGCCTATCTCAAAAGGCGAGATACCGTGCCTTGTGTTCCACTCACGCACCTCGCTCATCGCATTTTGCATTTCAAGCGCACAGGCAACTGCACGGTAAGCATGGTCATCGTGGCGGCTGGGCACACCGAACGATGCAAGTATGCCGTCCCCGAGGAACTCCATGACCGTGCCGTCATACTTCCCTATTATCCTGTCCATTACGGAAAAATGGTGGTTTATTACCTCTACCAGCGTTGTCGCAGGAACTTCACCGCTGAGTGCGGTATATCCCCTTATGTCGCAGAACATCACCGTAGCATCAACAAGACTGCCGCCACGCTGATCGGCGTTATAATCCTCAAGTGCCGCTTTTGCGATCTCTTTTGAGGTGTATCTTTCAAGCACATCTCTCACCTTGAGCAGCTCAGTGTAGTCTGTCAGCAGCATAAGTATAGCCTTTTCTCCCGTCAGCTTATCCGATTCAAACAGGTTCACCGATACTCTCACATGGCGTATGCTGCCGTCCTCATTCTCAAGGTCTATCAGGTTTTCAGCAGCCTTTTTGCTTGCGATAAAATCAAGGAAAACCTGCATGAACCTGTCGTTAGTCTCAATTATCGGTATTATCTCAACTATCCTCTTGCCGATGTACGAATCCGAAGCATTCAGCCCGAGGATCTTGCTTGCAGCCGAGTTAATATACTTCATGTAACCTTTTACGTCGAAAACACATACTCCGTCAGTCATATCGCTGAAGATCTCAAACACGGCTAATCACCTTCCTTTTTTGTTCTCCAATTATCTTACATACATTATAACACATTTATTTTAACTTTGCAACAGTTTGCACACAGTTTAATTTGACCTGTCCCCTGCCGGATATTGATTTCAGTAAAGAAAAGTGATATAATAGCATAAATATACGCTTTATAACAGAAACAGATTTATGAAAGAAGGTCATTTATGGCAAGGTACAGAGAAACCTCAAATATGGTAAGACTGATACCCAAAAGAAAAAACGGGCTTAAACGCCTGCTGTTCAGCCGTGCAGGCTTTTTTGTGATACTCATTCTCGTTCAGTTCATAATGGTCATGGAAATATACGATTACTTCATGAAGTTCGAGATCCTGGCCGTTTTGCAGGCAGTGTTCCTGATAGCAATGATAATCTACCTGTTCAATACCGATATGGATTCAAGTGCCAAGCTGACGTGGTGCGGACTGTTCATGTTCTTTCCGGTGCCCACTGCGCTGATGCTGCTTTTCACCAGGCTCGATGTCGGACACAGGACCGAGAAAAAGAAGCATAACCAGATGCTCAGAGCTTCAAGAAGAATGATAAAGCAAAACTCCGAAACTATCGTTAAAGAGGAGCTTATAAATTCGGGTACCGCCGACCTTTGCTTTTACCTCAACCGTTCGGGCAGGTTCCCTATCTACGAAAACACCGAGGTGCGTTTTTTTCCGCTTGGCGAGGAAAAGTTCCGCACGATGATACCCCAGCTGAAAGCCGCAGAAAAGTTCATCTTTATGGAGTACTTCATCATCGACGAGGGGCTTATGTGGGGCTCGATACTTAAAATACTCATAGATAAAGCTGCTCACGGAGTTGATGTAAGAGTTATGTACGACGGTATGTGCGAGATATCCACGCTGCCGCACAACTATCCCAAGCTGCTTGAATCATACGGTATAAAGTGCAAGGCTTTTTCAAGAATAAGGCCGTTCGTTTCCACATCATACAACTACCGTGACCACAGAAAGATACTTGTTATCGACGGCAAGGTAGCCTTCAACGGCGGCGTTAACCTTGCAGACGAGTATATAAACCGTGTCGAAAGATTCGGTCACTGGAAGGATACCGCAATAATGCTCAGGGGCGAAGCTGTACAGAGCTTCACGCTTATGTTCCTGCAAATGTGGAATATGACCGAGCAGACACCAAGCTGGGACGAGTGCAGGCTGCTTTACCCCTCAAACAGAACAGACGGCTTTGTTATGCCTTACTGCACACAGCCGCTTGAGGGCGACAGGATAGGCGAAAGCGTGTACATGGATATCATCTACCGTGCAATTAGCTATGTGCACATAATGACGCCCTACCTTATACTTGACAACGAGCTGGAGGAGGCTTTGAAGTACGCTGCTAAAAGAGGCGTTGAGATAAAGATAATCCTGCCCGGCATACCCGATAAGCGCTCAGCGTATTCACTTGCCAAAACACATTACAGGTCACTTGTCGATGCAGGCGTCAAGATATATGAATACACACCGGGATTTGTTCACGCAAAGGTTTTTGTCAGCGATAACCAAAAGGCAGTTGTCGGCACGATAAACCTTGACTACCGAAGCCTTTACCACCACTTTGAATGTGCAACATATATGTACCGCACAGCGTGTATAGACGACATAGAAAAGGATTTCCAGCAAACGCTGACAAAGTGCAGGCTCGTTACAGACGAGGTAATAAAGAACGAAAAGCTCTCCCTGAGAATAAGGGGCAGGATACTTAAAATGTTTGCTCCGCTGATGTAGTCGAAAGGCTTTATTCACAGGGCATAAGCAGGGATCTGAGATAACAAACGCAAGTGATACGCTAATGGAGGTCTTTGTGCTGACAGGTTTTTCGGATAAGCTAACGTTTGTATGAGCATATCATCAGGAACGTATAACACAAAAGCGGGATGCAGCCTCAGCTGTGTCCCGTTTCGGCTTGTCGTAAAGCTCTGTTTTGGGTGATATGCCGGGCTGAAGGTTTAACCATACAGCTCTTTGACCGTTCTGATAAGGGGGCTTTCCGATCGCCCCCTAAAACCCCTTCGGTCACATGATCTTTATTGTTTATCGACATACAAAAGCGGGATGCAGCCTCAGCTGTGTCCCGCTTTTAACATATCCGTCTGCTGCGTTTACGATCCCATTCCATCTCTTTTTGCAGCAATCCTTTACGATCCGCTCACAAGCATTTCGTAAGTAACGCCGTACTTTTCGGCAATGTCCTTTGCATAAGATGAACCCTCGGGCTGCGCCTGTGCTACCTTGAATGAACGCCTGCCGTCCTCGGTGCGCATTATCAGCGAGGCTGCACCTGCACCGCTGCTTTCACGGGTAAACTCCTGTGCGTCCTCTCCGAGTTTATGCATGTGGGTATTGTATATCGTCCGCACCGATTTAGTCAGAAGCGCTTTTACGGAATCTCTTGCAATGTAGTAACCCTCCTCAAACGAGGTCGTAGAGAACGTTTCGTTCAAAAGCATCAGACTTTTTCCTGTAGCCTGCGAGAACATATCCTTGAATCTCACGCACTCCTCTCCAAGTCTTCCAAGGTCCATCGTCTTGTCCTCGTCCGCAGGAAAGTGAGTGTATATGCAGTCGCAGGGCACATACTCAAAGCTCTGTGCAGGAACAAAAAGCCCTCCCTGCGCAAGCACGAACAGCTGCCCGACAGCCTGTGTTATCGTGGTCTTTCCGCCACGGTTCGCACCTGTCAGGATATAGACAGTGCGCTTTTTATCAAAGCAAAGGTCATTTGCAACTATCTCGCTCACATTCTCCATATTCATTGCAAGCCTGATGTTGTAAAAGCCCTTTGCCGACATCGAAGTTTCTCCCTCGGCCTGCGGCTGCGGCTCGCAGAACGCACAGCCCTTTTCCATAAGGCCGCTTATAAACTCCGCACACCTGATGTAATAAACAAACTCAGGCACCAGCCCCGAAACATTCACTATCGCAACATTTGCGTACTTTGTAAGTGTGTCCCTAAGCGATCTTACAAGGTTGCCCAGCATTTTATTCATCACTGTATCAAGGTAGACAGTCGAGCTTGCCGCTGCGCCGTCAGCCACGGTACTCACTATCGTGGACTTGCCTCTTGTATTTGTCGCAAAGGCAGACTGCAAAGCGATCGAGCCCATCTCGTTTTTCATAAAGTCGATGATGCCGTGCTTTTCTCCCTTTTCGATGAGCTGATAGTGCATATCGCCGTCCCAGTCGGAATTATCACGCAGTTTGTCCTTAGCTGCGATAGCATCGGCAAAATTGCTGACGATGCCCGACTTTTTGAACGGCTTTTTGTTGACCGAGATAAGCCCTATGCTTACCGCTTCAAAACGCTCGTTAACATTTACCCCGAGCGTAACGCTCTGCACATCGGAAGCCTTTATTTTAAGTGCTGCGATATCCTTTTTCATTTCGGCAAAGCAAGCGTCCTCGTAAAGCCCTGTAATATAACTTCTCAGCGAGATAAGTCCCTCGGAGCGTATCCTCTCATCACCAAGGCAGTCACGCATCGTTTCTATGGTTTTTATATAGTCATCCAGCTCATCAAGGCGATGGAAAAGATGCCACAGCCCAAGCTCCTCCTCGGTGGTCTTGTGCATACTGGAAAAATCCTTCATGAACTGTATCTTATCAAACAGCTGCATCATGTTCTTTCTCAGCCCGGGCAGCGAGATTATATCCACAAAGATCTGTCTGCGGTATGCAGCGACCTTCGCATCATCCGTTATCTGCGAAAGCACATTGGTTATCACACGGCGCTCCCTTGCGTCGGTTGATAGTGCCTGGCAGAATTCCTCCAGCCCGAGATCATGCATAACATGATCGGGAAGCCTGCGGTATTCACTGTCCGTCCCGGCAGGCTGCAGCAAACTGAATCCATTGTTGCGGCTCATACTTGCACCTCTCAAACTTTCTTTAAAGGAATACAGATATAGTTGACATTATCGGCAGGATCCTTTGCAGGCGGCAGATAGAATTCCAGCGAATAGTTGCCTGCCGGAGCGTAGCCCTGCAAAGCGGGAAGCCACTGCGACCATATCTGTGTATTGACCTTTTGCATAGCTTCGGGCATAGCGCCCTTGCACTTGAACAACGCCCATAGTCCGCCGGGGATCTGATATGTTTCACAGCCTGACGGAATATCCTGCCACGGCAGATACAGGTCAGCGATCCAGTAGTCAAAGGTTTTGCCGTCCATGTCCGAGCAGACACCGAACATTCCTTTCAAGCCTTTCATGTCTGCCATCCAGTCATTCCAGAATTTTGGAACTTCCTTGTAGCTCGTTTCGGCATGGAATCTTTTTTTGATGCCAACAACCGTAAACGGTGCCTTTT
>DFFV01000058.1 GCA_002371625.1 Ruminococcus sp. UBA3767 | reverse complement strand
ATCACAGAGCAGGATAGCTGATAACATCAGCCGAGGGCGACCTCCGAGCAAGTGCAACAGAGATATACCGCCGTCTTTATGACGGTAAGGGTGGAAAGGCGGGGTAAGAGCCCACCGGAGCGGCAGAGATGCCGCTGCCATGTAAACCTTATCCGATGCAACACCAATGGTGATGCGCAGGTCAATGGCTGCTCGTCAGGCTTGCGGTCATAGGTGGCTTGAGCCGTGCGGCGACGCACGGACCAGATAGATTACCGTACTCGACAAAACTCGGCTTACAGGCAGGCTCACCTTTTAAAGAATAAATAGCAGAGAAAGGGAAAATGACGTTCTCCTTTCTCTGTTTTTTTGCGCCTTTTAAGCCGATTTCTTAGTAAATAGTTGTGAAGATGTAACAATTCTTTGATAAATGTTGTAATTTACAAAAGCGTGTGCTATAATAACAAAGTATCAAAATGGGGCATTTTCTGCCCTTTCAATAATAACAGAAATGGAGCTGGTGCTATGAGCGAAAAGGATACCAAGAACGAACAGGATCTGCCGCAGCAGAAAGAGAATAACTCTGCACCCGACAGTGCCGGAAAAACACCGGGCAACTCCCCTAATAAAAAGTTACTTATCTGCTTTACTGTCATGGGCGCAGCTATAATCATACTGCTGGTGATACTTATCATCGTGCTCGTTTCGGGCAAAAAGAACAGCTCCGACAGCAGCGATGAAAGCGCAGCTTCCGAAAGCTCGCAAAGCGATGAAAGTGAAACGCTGCAAACCGACAGCATCACCGATGTAAGCGGCGTTGCAGGAGATTATTCCTCAGCCGAAACAAGCGCTGACAGCGGCTCACAGACCAAGCTCGGCAAAGGTCTTTACCTTGCCTATAATTCGGGCAACACCTGGGAAGACGGCGATAAGAAAATGTGCGGCCTGTCCCTTTCAATAGTCAACAACACAGATGAAAATATCAATAAGTGGACTCTCGTGCTCGAGGTAGAAAACCTTAAATCTTGCAGCGGCTGGTGCGGCAACTTCACTATAAACGGCGATAAGCTCACCATTACCAACGCCGACCATAACGGCGAGATCAAAGCAGGCGCAAGCGTCACCGATGTCGGCTGTAATATCGGCACAGGCAGCGCACTCAAAATAAAGTCCGCTAAGCTCAACGGCAAGGATATGACAATAGTTTCAGGAAAGATCGACCTCACAGGCGGCGATGATAAGGTGCAGACTCAGGCAGGCGAGAAAAAAGCCGATGTTTCGGCGCTGCTTACAAGGACCAAAACCGCAAAGCAGGGCGATGACTGGCTCCATACCGATGGAAATAAAATACTCGATAAGGACGGCAAACAAGTATGGCTCACGGGCGTGAACTGGTTCGGCTACAACACAGGCACAAATACCTTTGACGGTCTGTGGAACAGCCAGCTCGTACCTACTGTAAAATCTATCGCAGACCACGGCTTCAATCTTATCAGAGTGCCGATGTCCGCAGAGCTTCTGCTCCAGTGGAAAAAGGGCGAGTATCCAAAAGCAAACTATAACAACGCCTATAACCCGGCACTCAACGATATGAACAGCCTGCAGATATTTGATTACTTCCTTAAACTCGCTGAGGAAAACGGCATCAAGGTTATGCCCGATATCCATAGCGCAGAAACCAATGCAAGCGGTCATAACGTAAACCTGTGGTATACCGATAAGATAAGCGTTGATAAGTATTACGAGGCTCTTGAATGGATGGCTGACAGGTATAAGGGCAACGATACTATCATCGCATTCGACCTTAAAAACGAGCCTCACGGCAAACCCGATGAGGGCAAGAACGCAGCTATCTGGAACAATTCCAAGGACGCTAACAACTGGAAGTATGTCGCTGAAACAGCTGCCGCTAAGGTGCTTGCTAAAAACCCCAACGTTCTTATAATGATAGAGGGTACAGAGATCTATCCCAAGAATTCAAAGGGCGATTATACCTCGACCAATAAGGATGACTATTACTTCAACTGGTGGGGAGGCAACCTCAGAGCAGTAAGGGACTTCCCTATCGACCTTGGCAAGTATCAGAACAAGCTCGTTTATTCTCCTCACGATTACGGCCCGACAGTTTACGAGCAGCCCTGGTTTGAAGGCGATTATACCTTTGATAGTCTTATGAAGGACTGCTGGCAGGATAACTGGTTCTATATCCATAAGGAAAACAAAGCTCCCCTGCTCATAGGTGAATGGGGCGGCTTTATGAAAGACCCCAACCTCAAATGGATGACCTATATGAGAAAGCTCATCAAGGATAATCACCTCAACCACACCTTCTGGTGCTTCAATGCAAACTCGGGTGATACAGGCGGACTTGTAAAGGACGATTTCAGAACCTGGGATACCGAGAAGTATAACTTTGTTAAAGAGGTGCTCTGGCAGCAGGACGGCAAGTTCGTAGGACTTGACCATCAGGTCAAGCTCGGCGCTAACGGCATAACTCTTGCTCAGGCAAAAAGCCTGTAATATAACCTAATATCATCAGCACCTGTTCCCTGTTTTCAGGCGGGCAGGTGCTCTTTTTTGTGCAAAAGCTGCAAAAGAAAGGCTGAAAATACAGCGCTTGATTGTGCGTTCCTACATATTTCTTGAAAAAGTATAATATCCTATTGACAAATAATATTATATG